>NZ_JACVUD010000045.1:0-32409 GCF_016624905.1 Stenotrophomonas sp. S49
GGGCCCCGGAGGGGGACTTGCAGCGTCCCCCTCAACCGGACCCACCCCGCCACCCCACGGAATGCCAGCTTTTGACGTTGCCGTTGCTGGCGCTGTTGACGTTGACCTTGCTTCGGCAGGTGCCGGGCGCAGCCCGGCCGTATCATCCCCTCATGCCCCGTGAAAACCTCAATGACCTGCAGGCCTTCGTCCACGTCGCCCGCGAGGGCAGCTTCACCCGCGCTGCCGCGCAGCTGGGCGTGTCCCAGTCCGCACTGAGCCATGCCATGCGCGGCCTGGAAGAACGCCTGGGCGTGCGCCTGCTGACCCGCACCACCCGCAGTGTGTCCACCACCGAAGCCGGCGCGCGCCTGCTGCAGTCACTGGCCCCACGACTGGCGGAAATCGAAGATGAACTGGCCGCCCTGGCCCAGTACCGCGAGCGCCCGGCCGGCACCATCCGCATCAACGCCACCGGCCACGCCGCCGAATACCTGGCTTGGCCTCGACTGGCGCCGTTGCTGCAGCAGCACCCGGACCTGAACGTCGAACTGACCACCGATTACGGCCTGGCCGACATCGTCGCCGAGCGCTACGACATCGGCATCCGCCTCGGCGAACGCCTGGCCCGCGACATGGTGGCGGTGCCGATCAGCCCACCGCTGCGCATGCGCGTCGTCGGCGCACCGGCATACTTCCACCAGCACGTGGCGCCGGTGCACCCCCACGATCTGGCCGCGCACAACTGCATCACCCTGCGCCTGCCCACCCACGGCGGTCTGATGCCCTGGGATTTCGGTCGCGACGGCGGCGAGCTCAGCGTGCGGGTGTCCGGACAATGGACCTTCAACACCATGGGCATGACCCGCACCGCCGCGCTGGCCGGCAGCGGCCTGGCCTGGCTGCCCGAAGATCAGGTGCAGGCCATGCTGGACGACGGGCGCCTGCAGTCGACACTGGACGACTGGTGCCCCACGTTCGACGGCTATTACGCCTACTACCCGTCACGCCGCCACGTCAGCGTGGCCATGCGCATCGTGCTGGACGCGCTGCGCGGGCCGATGGGGTGAACGGCCAGGGAGTGCGGACCAACGGTCCGCACCCAGCACCGATCAGGTCAGCCCTTGGCCTGCGCCGCGCGCTGCGCGTTGTAACGCTCACCGACGATCGCCACTTCGTCCAGCACCTGGGCGATGTGCTGCAGTTCCTGTGGCGACAACTGCAGGTCCGCAGCTGCCAGGCTCTCTTCCAGACGGTGCACCTTGGTGGTGCCGGGAATCGGCACGATCCACGGTGCCTGCGCCAGCAACCAGGCCAGCGCTGCCTGGGCCGGAGTTGCCCCACGGGCCGCGGCCAGGGTGCTGATGCGGTCCACCAGGGCCTGATTGGCGCGGCGTGCTTCCACTTCGAAACGCGGCACGGTGTTGCGGAAATCGTTCTCGGCGAAGGTGGTGTCGGCCGTGATCGCACCGGTCAGGAAACCACGGCCGAGCGGGCTGAACGGCACGAAGCCGATGCCCAGTTCCTGCAGCGTGGGCAGTAGTTCGCGCTCGGGCTCACGCCACCACAGCGAGTACTCGCTCTGCACCGCCGCCACCGGCTGCACCGCATGCGCACGGCGCACGGTGGCCGCGCTGGCTTCGGACAGGCCGAAATGCAGCACCTTGCCTTCGGCAATCAGCTCGCCCACGGTACCGGCCACGTCCTCGATCGGCACGTTCGGGTCCACGCGATGCTGGTAGAACAGGTCGATGCGATCGGTGCGCAGGCGCTTCAGGCTGGCTTCGGCCACCGCACGGATGTTCTCCGGTCGGCTGTCCAGGCCGGTATCGGTGCGCGCCTGCTTGAAGCCGAACTTGGTGGCGATCACCAGCTGGTCGCGGTACGGCGCCAGCGCCTGCCCGACCAGCTCTTCGTTGGTGTACGGACCATACACTTCGGCGGTATCGAAGAAGGTCACGCCGCGTTCGACCGCCGCGTGCAGCAGGGCAATGCCCTGCTCCTGCGCAACAGGTGTGCCGTAGCTGTGGCTCAGGCCCATGCAGCCCAGGCCCAGCGTGGAAACCTTCAATCCACTGCGGCCGAGTTCACGTGTCTGCATCGTCGTGTCTCTGAAAGGGGGAACGACGACGATACGCCTGCCAGGCCGTCGGATTGAACGGCCTGGATGGCAGTCAGTCATGACTGGAATTCATCAATCGGTATCAGAACCGACGACCGGCCAGCATCACCCCGAACACCAGTGCCAGCAGCAGCACGCTGCCGCCAACGATCAGCAGCAGGATATGCCAGCCGCCGAAGCGGTCCATCTGCTGCATGTCCACCCGCTCATCCTGGTGGTAGCGGCGCAGCAGGCTGTTGATCGGCAGCAACGGCATGAACGCCAGCACTGACAGCAGCCCTACCCCGCCGCGTACCTGGCCAATCAGGCACAGCAGGATGTAGAACACCGTCAGCATGCCCGGGGTGAACGCCAGAATGCGCCGCCGGTTCTCGGCCACGGCCTGCAGTTCGCGGAAGCAGAAGTACGCCCAGATGGGTGAGAACAGCGCGCGTGCCCAGGGCCATTGTTCGCCCCCGCTCTCGCGCTTGATCGCCCGCCAGTTCCGCCAGAACCAGTACATCGGGTACACGCCCAGGGTGGACAGGGACAGTGCGACGATCTTCATGGTGGGCGGCGAATAGTAGACCGCCGCGGTGGACGCGGCCTGGCTGGCCAGCGGCGTCGGCGTGGGCGCCGCAGTGGCCGGCAGCACCGGCGGGCGCGCAGGCGCAACCGCCGGCGCACGGTACGGGTCGTGCAATTCCATGTGCAAACCTGTTGTTGTCGCGCCGGCGCGGTGCCGGCTCCCCCTGTCCCGCGAACGCGGTGACGGCGCGACTATCGCAGAACCCCCAGGTAGAGTCGAGCTTGCTCGACTGCGCTGCAACGTAGAGTCGAGCTTGCTCGACTGCGCCACACATCAGTCGAGCAAGCTCGACTCTACGCGCTTGGCGCTCAACGAACCTCGGAAATCTCCACCCCATCCAGACCCTGCGACAGCGTGCGTGCGTCCCCGCCCTGGCTCAGCTTGATGCGCAGGCGCACTTCGTTCTGCGAATCGGCGTAACGCAGTGCGTCCTCGTAGCTGATCTCACCGGCCTGGTACAGCTCGAACAGGCTCTGGTCGAAGGTCTTCATGCCCAACTGGACCGACTCCTTCATCAGCTCCTTCAGCTTGTGGATCTCGCCATCGCGGATGTAGTCCTGCACCAGCGGCGTGCCCAGCAGGATTTCCATGGCGACCTTGCGCGAGCGACCGTCCGGCGACGGCACCAGCTGCTGCGCGACCACGCCCTTCAGGTTCAGCGACAGGTCCATCAGCAACTGGTTGCGGCGGTCTTCCGGGAAGAAGTTGATGATGCGGTCCATCGCCTGGTTGGCGTTGTTGGCGTGCAGGGTGCACAGCACCAGGTGACCGGTTTCGGCGAAGGCGATGGCGTGGTCCATGCCTTCGCGGGTACGCACTTCGCCGATCATGATCACGTCCGGCGCCTGGCGCAGGGTGTTCTTCAGCGCCGCTTCCCAGCTGTCGGTATCGATGCCCACTTCGCGCTGGGTGATGATGCAGCCTTCGTGCTTGTGCACGAATTCGATCGGGTCTTCGATGGTGATGATGTGGCCGGTCGAGTTCTGGTTGCGGTAGCCGATCATCGCCGCCAGCGAGGTGGATTTACCGGTACCGGTGGCGCCCACGAACAGGATGATGCCGCGCTTGGTCATCGCCAGCGTCTTGATGATCGGCGGCAGGCTCAGTTCTTCCACGGTGGGAATGCGCGTCTCGATGCGACGCAGCACCATGCCCACCTGGTTGCGCTGGTAGAAGCAGCTCACACGGAAGCGCCCCACCCCGGCCAGGCCGATGGCGAAGTTGCACTCGTGGGTCTTTTCGAACTCCTCGCGCTGCGCCGGGGTCATCACGTTCAGCACCAGGTCGCGGCTCTGCTGCGGGGTCAGCGGTGTCTGGGTGATGGGCGAGATCTTGCCATTCACCTTGATCGCCGGTGGCATGCCGGCGGTGATGAACAGGTCGGAGGCGCGCTGGTGCGCCATCAGCTTGAGGAACGAAGTGAAATCGATGGTGCTGGCGGTGCTGTTCATGGCGGGCTCCCAATGGGCATGTGCCAGAGATCGGTCGATGGCGGAACGTCAATGCGGCGGCCCCGCCTGTGCGGGCCGCCGCGCCGAAGCCGTCCTTACTCGAACAGACGCTTGTCCTTGGCGTACTCGCGGGCCTGGTTGCGGGTGATCAGGCTGCGCTTGACCAGGTCCTGCAGATGCTGGTCCAGGGTCATCATGCCGTACTGCTGGCCGGTCTGGATGGCCGAGTACATCTGCGCCACCTTGTCTTCGCGGATCAGGTTGCGGATGGCCGGGGTGCCGACCATGATTTCCCACGCCGCGGTACGGCCACCGCCCACTTTCTTCAGCAGTGCCTGCGAAATGACCGCGCGCAGCGACTCGGACAGCATCGAGCGCACCATCGGCTTTTCGCCGGCCGGGAACACGTCGATGATACGGTCGATGGTCTTGGCCGCCGAACTGGTATGCAGCGTGCCAAACACCAGGTGGCCGGTTTCCGCAGCGGTCAGCGCCAGGCGGATGGTTTCCAGGTCGCGGAGTTCGCCCACCAGGATGATGTCCGGATCTTCACGCAGCGCCGAGCGCAGTGCTTCGTTGAAGCCGTGCGTATCGCGGTGCACTTCGCGCTGGTTGATCAGGCACTTCTGCGAGGTGTGCACGAATTCGATCGGATCCTCGACGGTGAGGATATGGCCGTATTCGTTCTTGTTGATGTGGTCGATCATCGCTGCCAGCGTGGTCGACTTGCCCGAACCGGTCGGCCCGGTCACCAGGATCAGGCCCTGCGGCTGCTGGATCACTTCGCGGAACAGCGGCGGGCAGGCCAGGTCTTCCAGGGTCAGCACTTCCGAGGGAATGGTACGGAACACCGCACCGGCACCACGGTTCTGGTTGAAGGCATTGACACGGAAGCGCGCCAGCGACGGAATCTCGAAGGAGAAGTCCACCTCGAGGAATTCCTCGTAATCGCGGCGCTGCTTGTCGGACATGATGTCGTACACCAGCGCGTGGACCTGCTTGTGGTCCAGGGCTGGAATGTTGATCCGGCGAACATCGCCGTCCACGCGGATCATCGGCGGCAGGCCTGCGGACAGGTGCAGGTCGGACGCTTTGTTCTTTACGGAAAACGCCAACAGTTCGGCGATATCCATGAGCGGCTACTCCCCAATAACGGCTGCGACTGGAAGGATCTTTCCCCGGGCGGCAGTATAGCCTCCTGTCACACCGGAACGCGTTACGTGCCCACTCCCCTGCCCGAAATCCTGAGCAACCTGCACAACGCCGCCGAGGCCGCCGGGCGGCCACCGCCGCGCCTGCTGGCCGTTTCCAAGACCCAGCCGGCGCAGGCCGTGGCCGCGCTGGCCGCGCAGGGCCAGCAGTCCTTCGGCGAGAACTACGTGCAGGAAGCCCTGGCCAAGATGCAGGCACTGCAGGACCTGCGGCTGGAATGGCACCTGATCGGCCACCTGCAGTCGAACAAGGCCGAGGCTGTGGCGGCGCATTTCGACTGGGTACAGAGCGTGGACCGGGCCAAGCTGGTGACCGCGCTGGCCCGCCATCGCCCCGCCGGGCGCGATCCGCTGAACGTGCTCATCCAGGTCAACATCGACGATGAAGGCAGCAAGCACGGCTGCAGCCCGCAGCAGGTGGATGCGCTGGCCCAGGCCATCGCCGCCGAACCGTCGCTGCGCCTGCGCGGGCTGATGGCCATTCCCGCGCCGTGGCCCGACGCCGCGCGCCGCCGTGAAGCTTTCGTGCGCATGCGCACACTTTTCGAGACACTGGCCGCCGGCCACCCGCACGTGGACACCCTGTCGATGGGCATGAGCGGCGACTACGCCGAAGCCATCGCCGAAGGCGCCACCCTGGTGCGCATCGGCACCGCCCTGTTCGGCGCGCGCCCGCGCCCGGCCTGATTCGCAAGGAGAACTGTTCCATGGCAGCGGCATCCATCACCTTCATCGGCGGCGGCAACATGGCGCGCAGCCTGATCGCCGGGCTGATCCGCCAGGGCACGGCGCCTGCGCTCATTCACGTGGCCGAACCGGTCGCCGAACTGCGGCAGGCGCTGGCCGATGATTTCGGCGTGCAGACCCATGACAACGCCGCCGATGCGGCCGCGCAGGGCAGCGTGTGGCTGCTGGCGGTGAAGCCGCAGGTACTGCGCGGGGTCTGCCAGAGCCTGCAGGCGCTGGCACAGCAGCAACAGCCGTTGGTCGTATCGATCGCCGCCGGCATCACCAGCACGCAGCTGCAGGGTTGGCTGGGCGGTGCCCTGCCGGTGGTGCGTGCGATGCCCAACACCCCGGCCCTGCTCGGCGCCGGCGTGACCGGCCTGTACGCCACCGCCGCGGTCAGCGCGCAGCAGCAGGCCCAGGCCGACCAGGTCCTGGCCAGCGCCGGGCGCACGGTGTGGATCGATGATGAAGTGCTGATGGATTCGGTCACCGCCGTCTCCGGCAGCGGCCCGGCCTATGTGTTCCTGCTTGCAGAAGCGATGGAAGCGGCCGGCATTGCCCAGGGCCTGCCAGCCGATGCCGCGCGCACGCTGGTGGTGCAGACCCTGCTGGGCGCCTCGCGCATGCTGGATGAAGCCGGCGAGAGCCCGGCCGAACTGCGTCGCCGGGTCACCTCGCCCAACGGCACCACCCAGGCCGCGATCGAAAGCTTCCAGGCCGATGGGTTTGAACTGCTGGTAGGCAAGGCGCTGCGCGCGGCGCAGCAACGTGGGCGGGAATTGTCTGCCGCCAACGATTGATCCCGATGTGCCAACACTCGGCACCCACCGCAGTAGATCCACGCCATGCGTGGATGTGGGGTCAGAGCCCTTTGCTGGCGCAAAGCGATCTGACCGCGGTATTTATTCCCTGGCCCTGATCTACCCCAGCTGCTCCATCACGTACTCCACGAAGCACTGCAATCGCGGTCTGGGCCGACGGTCGGGCAGATAGATCAGGTGCATCGGCCGTGGCTCGGGAAGATAGTCGCGCAGCACCGGCTTCAGCCGCCCCGCGGCGATCTCCGCAGCCAGCAGGGCAGTCGGCTGCAGCACCAGGCCCGCGCCGGCCACCGCTGCCTCGCGCAAGGCCAGGCCGTCATTGCTGCTCAAGCGCGCTTCCCAGTCCACCTGTTCGCCGTTGGCCAGCTGCCAGCCATGGCCGCCGCGCCAGGCCAGGTGGCTCAGGCAGTCATGCCCTGCCAGATCGGCCGGCGTGCGCGGTGTGCCGCGACGGCGCAGATAAGCCGGTGCCGCGCACAGGCTCATCGCATACGGCGGCAACGGGCGCGCCACCAGTTCCTGTGACGGCAGCGGGCCGACCCGGATCGCCGCATCGAAGCCGTCTTCGATCAGGTCCACGCGGCGGTTGCTCAGGTCCAGCTCGATGTTCAGTTCCGGCTGTGCGCGCAGCAACCCGGCCAGAAGCGGCGCCAGCACGCAGCTGCCCCAGGTGGTGGGTGCGCTGATGCGCAGCAGGCCGCGCGGCTGCCGCTGCAGGCCCGCCACGTCGGCCTCGGCCTGCAGCACCTGCTCCAGCACCTGGCGGCAAGCGGCCAGATAGGTAACGCCGGCGTCGGTCAGCCGCTGGCGGCGGGTGTTCCGCTGCAGCAGCGCGCTGCCCAGGTGCGCCTCCAGCTGCTGGATGTACTTGCCCACCATCACCGCCGAGACCTGCAGGTGTTCGGCGGCGGCGGAAAAGCTGCCATGGTCGGCCGCGGCCACGAACGCCTGCATGCAGCGCAACAGATCCATTGCAAACTCCTGATTAGCAATCAGCGAACCTTTTCCACCTTACCAAACCCCGGGCTCACGGCGCAGACTGGCCGCCTCACCTCTTCGCCTTGGAGTCGCCATGAAGATCCTGCTCGTCGGTGCCAGCGGTACGCTGGGCCAGGCCGTCGCCCGCCACCTGGGCCAGCAGCACCAGATCATCACCGCCGGCCGCAACAGCGGCAGCCTGCGCGTGGACCTGACCGATGACCGCAGCGTGGCCGAGCTGTTCGCGCAGAGCGGCCCGCTGGATGCGGTGATTTCCACCGCCGGCAAGCTGCACTTCGGCCCACTGCAGAGCATGACCGCCGCCCAGTTCAACAGCGGCCTGCAGGACAAGCTGCTGGGCCAGGTGCGGTTGGCCTTGGCCGCCCAGCATCACCTGCCTGCAGGCGGCTCGATCACGCTGACCAGCGGCATTGTCAGCGCGCAGCCGATCCGCGACGGCGCCAACGCGACCGCGGTGAACCAGGCGCTGGAAGGCTTCGTGCGTGCGGCTGCACTGGAACTGCTGCCGCGCGGCCTGCGCATCAACGTGGTCAGCCCGAACGTGCTGGTGGAATCGATGGAGGCCTACGGGCCGTATTTCCCGGGCTTTGAAGCGGTGACCGCGCAGCGCGCCGCGCTGGCCTTCCAGCGCGCGGTGGAAGGCATCCAGAGCGGCGAGACGCTCACCGTCTGGTAGGCGCTGCCAGCAACGTATCAGCCCCAGCGCATGGGGCCATCGCCGCGCTGGCCCAGCACATCGTCCGGGTTGGCCAGCCGGCAGCGCTTCAACGAAAGGCAACCGCAGCCGATGCAGCCGGTCAGTTCATCGCGCAGCAGTTGCAGCATGTGGATGCGTTCTTCCAGCTCCTGCTGCCAGCGCGCCGACAGTCGTGCCCAATCGGCCTTGGTCGGCGCGCGCCCCCGCGGCAGGGTCTCGAACGCGCGCGCCACTGCCTCCAACGGCATGCCCACCCGCTGTGCCACGCGAATGACCGCCAGCCTGCGCAGTACATCACGCGCATAGCGGCGCTGGTTGCCCGCGGTGCGCAGGCTGCTGATCAGCCCCTTGCGCTCGTAGAAGTGCAGCGCCGACACCGCCACGCCACTGCGTCGCGCCACCTCGCCCACCGCCAGTTCCGATTCCGCCATTGCTTGACCTCAACCTTGGTTCAGGTGCGATGCTGGCGCTTCCGCAGCGTGAACACAAGCGCCGCACTGCTATCGTTTGCCGATGAACACCAACTCCCCTGCGGCCATGGCGCAAGCGCCCGTGGCCGATTCCATTCTGTCCCCTGCCCACCGCGCCACCACCGTGGGCATGGTGGTACTGGTTGCATTGCTGGCCTTCGAGGCGCTGGCGGTGGCAGCGGCCATGCCCACCGTGGCCGAGGCGCTGGACGGCCTGCGCCTGTATGCACTGGCCTTTGGCGGAACGCTGGCCACCAGCGTGGTGGGCATGACCGTGGCCGGGCGCTGGGCCGACCGCGATGGCCCCGCCCGCCCGCTGTGGTGGGGCCTGGCCAGCTTCCTGCTGGGCCTGCTGCTGGCCGGGCTGGCCACGCGCATGGGCATGCTGGTGGCCGGCCGCCTGCTGCAGGGGCTGGGCAGCGGTGCCATCTCGGTCGCGCTGTATGTGATGGTCGGCCGCCACTATCCCGAAGCACTGCGGCCGAAAGTGTTCGCCGCGTTTTCCGCTGGCTGGGTCGTGCCGTCGCTGGTGGGTCCGGCGATCAGCGGCTTGATCGTGCAGCACCTGGGCTGGCGCTGGGTGTTCCTGCTGGTGCCGTTGCTGGCGGTGCCGGCGGCGCTGATGCTGCGGCCGGCGCTGGCCGGTCCGGCCCGCATTGCATCCTCTGCGGGCGCGGACGAGCCGGACGACCGCGTGCGCTGGGCCGGCGGCGCGGCATTGGCCGCCCTGCTGTTGTACGTGGGCGGCCAGCAGCACGGCGGCGTTGCCGCGGCCTGCATGATCGTGGCGGTGATCGCATTGCTGTGGTGCGCGCGCAGGCTGTTGCCCAACGGCACCCTGGCACTGCGCCGCGGCCTGCCCAGCGTGATCGCGCTGCGCGGCGTCGCCGCATCGGCCTTCTTCGCCTGCGAGGCGTACCTGCCACTGCTGCTGCAACGCGAGCGCGGGCTCTCGCCCAGTTGGGCCGGTGCAGTTCTCAGCCTGGGTGCGCTGGGCTGGTTCGTCGGCTCATGGCTGCAGGGCCACCAGCAGCGCGGCTGGTCGCGCCAGCGCCTGCTGCGGGTGGGCACGGTGCTGATGAGCGTGGGCATCACCGCCACCCTGGCGGTGCTGTTCAACGCGGTGCCGCTGTTGCTGGCGCTGGCAGGCTGGGCCCTGACCGGTTTCGGCATGGGCCTGATCTACGCCAGCCTGTCGGTGCTCACCCTGTCGCTGTCAGCGCCGCAGGAACAGGGCCGCAACAGTTCGGCGCTGCAGTTGAGCGAAGCGCTGTGCGTGGCCACGGCGCTGGCCGTGTCCGGCGCCTTGTTCGCCCTGTTCGTGGAAAGCGCGCCGCACACCGGCTATGTGCTGTGCCTGGCGATCACCGTCGGGCTGGCCGTGTTCGCTACCGTGGTTGCGCGGCGGGTGTAGGCGCGCTTGGGGTCAGAGCCCTTTCCCATGGAAAGGGATCACTCAAGGTCGAACAACAGGCCCCACGTCATCGATGTCCCGGTGCAGGATGCGCCGCACTTCCAGCACCGCCTGCGGTGTTTCCTGCACGCTGTGGCCGGAAATGATCACCTTCTCTGACAGCGCGCCCGGCAGGTGCGCGCTCCAGTACGGCACCAGCCCATCGTCGGACTGCTGCAACGGCAGTTCCGGTTTGCGCTGGGCAATGATCGAGTGGTACTTCAGCCCCGCCTCGATCGGCAGGTGCGCGGCGGCCTTCACGAACGGGTCGCTGGCCTTCAGGTTGTCGATGCTGTTGGGAATCTTCGGTTTGGCGGTGCCATCAACCTGCTGCTCGGCCTGCGCCAGGGCCAGGAATACGTCTTCGAACTTGCCCAGGATGGTCAGCGGCAGCCGCACCAGCCGGCCGATCAGCCGCCCCAGCTTGTTGCCGGCAATATCGGTGCCCTGGTGGGGGGCGGCAATGAAGATCGCGCGCTCGACATTGGGCTGCGCCTTGAAGTGCAGCAGCGGGCCGAGCTTGGCCTGCACGCGCTTGAGGCGTTCGCCCTTCAGTTCATAGCTGGCCAGCAGGTCGTCCCACAGCACCTCACCGGAATCGCTGACCAGCAGCCGCGCCAGCACGCCGCCCATGCTGTGGCCGATGTAGACCATGTCCTTCAAAGCCGGCGCGCTGCCCTGCGGGTCGAAATGCTTCAACGTCTGGTTGAATGCGGTGGCGATCTCGTAGCGGTTCAGTGCGATCGGTGCGTTGGTCGGGTAGTAGACCTGCCACACCTGGAACTGGCTGCGCAGCTCGGGGTCGCCCATGATCTCGTTGGCCAGGTTCACCCAGGCTTCCGGGCTGCTGGCCAGGCCGTGCAGCATGAAGATGATGCGCCGGTTCGGGTCCCACGGCTGCATCAGGTAGATGTGCGGTTCGCCGATGCCTTCGCTCAGGCCGAACAGCGTGCGCAGCGACTGCGTGGCAAAGCCGCTCTGCGCCAGCCACAGGCCATAGGCAGCGGTGAAGTTACCGGCCAGCGGCACGCTTTCGCCGTGCAGGGTGATGCGTTCGGTGGCTTCAGGCGAATAGGCATCCAGCTCCACCCGCCGCGTGCGCATCACATCGTCCAGCGTTTCGCCCTGGAAGCGCAGCAGCGCGGTCACGTTGATCGCCGACATTTCGCTGAACACCGGCACGTCGGCATCGCGCCCGCGGCGGGGCGTCGACGTTGCAGCGCCGCTGTCGCTGCCCTGCACCTGCGGGCCGTCACCGGCGATCACCGGCGCCACCAGCTTCGGCGGGTCCATCACCATTACCAGTTCGGCACCGAAGCCATCACGGCGATAGGTGCTGCGCAGGCCGACGAAGCTGACCGAGCCGGCCGGCACCAGCTGCGCGGGAATGCTCTTCAGCTGCAGCTGCCCGTAGTTCGAGGCCAGCGTCCAACTGCCGGCCGACAACGGCTGGGTGTAGTCCTCACCGGCCAGCGCCGCCGCGCGCGCACGGGTGAACAGCACCACTGCCGCTTTCTCGGCGGCGTAGTTGTAGTAATCGCGCACCTGGGTCTGGCGATCCTCGAACGCGCGATCCGACGGCGAGCGACCGCTGTGGAACAGATAGGCATAGCCGTAGCGCGCCGCTTCCAGCCAGGCATCCAGCGCGGCATCGCTCATCGGCGGTTCGCCCTGCACGTGCTTCCTCGGGGTCAGCGCCAGCGCCGCCTTCACCCACAGCTCGGACAAGGTGGACAGCCGCTGCTCGACGTTCAGATCGTCGGTCATCAGCAAGGTGCTGCGGCAGACCAGGAAGTCCTTTTCGCACTGCGCTTCATCCAGACCGGCCGCACTCAGCGTTTCGCGGGAAGCCGGGCTCAGCTTGCCGGTGTTCAGCACATCCGAGCGCTTGTTCACCAGCGAGTCGCTGGACGCGACCTGCTTCACCGTCACCATCGCGCAGCCACTGCTGCCCAGCAGCAGGAACGTGGCCAGCACGGCCGGCAGCAGGCGGCCCACGCCCATCAACGCGCGCAGGCTCATGGCTGTTCGTCCTGGCCGGTTCCCGGCACGCCCTGGCGGATCACGCGGGAAAAGTCCTGCCCCGGCGCCATCTGCAGCGCACGCTGGGTGATGCGCCCCTTCGCGTGCAGTTCGTTGAAGGGCACGCCCGGGGTCAACGCGCCCACCTGCTGCGCGTACTCGGCCAGATAGCCCGACAACAACAGGCGGTAGTCCAGCGGCAGACCCGGCGCGATATGTCGGGCCAGATCGAACACGATGGTGGTGCAGTTGCTGGTCAGCGTGTTGTAGAAGGCCGGCTTCTCATCCAGTTTGCGCGCCTCGTCCAGATAGGCGGCAAACAGGGTTTTCAGCTGTGCGCGGTCCATGCCGTGCAGCCGGTACAGGTACACATCCTCGCCGCGCGCATTGGTGCGGGTGCGCAGGATGTCGGTTTCCTCCGACGCCACCAGGGTCATTTCGAAGCGGCGGAAGAAACCGCCGATGGCCGAAAATGCCTCGCCGCGTTCCTTGCGGATTTCCAGCGAGAACACCAGGTAGCGCCCATCGTCGAAGCCGAACGAGACCAGCGTGTGGGCGATGGCCGGGCCCATCCAGTACGACAGCACCAGATCGGCCGAACGCAACTGGTCCAGATCGTAGCGACGCTGCACCCAGCGCGCGTCGTAGTCGGTTTCGCTGCGCCAGGTGAAGTCGCGCACGTTGTCCAGCACCACGTGGCGGCCGTCGAACGAGGCCACGTGCAGGCGCTGGGCCACATCATCGGCCCAGTCGCGGTCCTGGCGCGGGGTCAGCAGCAGCCAGCCCAGCCCGGCCAGCCCCAGGCAGGCGGTCACCGCGGCCGTCCAGCGGCGCGGGCTGCGCCCACGCGCCACCCGCCAGGCAGTGAAGCCGGCCAGCGCCAGCCACAGCGCGGCCACGGCCGCCGACAGCCAGCTCGGCCCGGGCAACTGGTAGGCCAGCAGGCCGGCTACCCACAGCGCCAGCAGCGCCATGGCACATCCTGTCATCCAACGTCCTGCGGCTCTCACGGGCATCCTGTCGCTAGGGGGGCGGCCTAGTTAGCCACAAGCGACCTGACCCTGGCATCTACGACGCGTTCAGCAAGCGCATACTGGCAGCCTGACCACAGTGCAGGGAGCATTCATGGGCATCACATCGGTCGCCGGGGTTCCGGTGCAGGCGCAGCACCGCGCCACCTGCCATTGCGGCACGGTCGAGCTGCAGCTGGAGCTGCCCGAGGGCATCGTCGATCCACGCCGCTGCGACTGCTCCATGTGCCGGCGCCGCGGCGCCATCGTGGCCAGCGTGACCCGGCAGGGTCTGCAGGTGCTGCGCGGGCACGCCCACCTGCGGCTGTACCAGTTCAACACCCACGTCGCCGAGCACTACTTCTGTGGGGTGTGTGGCATCTACACCCACCACCGGCGCCGTTCCAACCCGGACCAGTTCGGCTACAACGTGGCCTGCCTGGAAGGCATCGATCCCTTCGCGTTGGGGTTGATTCCGACAAACGATGGCGTGAACCATCCGGCCGACCGGACCTCCGACACCGACGCTCAGTGACGGCGTCGGCGCGCTGGCGGGCCGATCTTCTGCCATGGCGCCATGCCACTGCGCCCTGCCCGTGCGGGACGCTTGAGCCAGGGCCGACGGGGCGGCAAGGGCGGATCAACCGCCATCGGCGTCGGCAGCGGTCGGCGGCTGGTCCAGAGATGATCAAGCAGCCACATGGCAGATCTCCGTGGGGGACGGGGACGATCAACCCTAGACCCACCGCAGCATAGGCCGCGTGAGTTCCTGGCGACGCGACGATGACAGCGCCAACCGTTCCGCGCTCGATAGACTGTGCGGCCGTAGCGAGCACACGTAGGCGCATGGCGATCAAACACCCGGACGTACTGAAGCTTCTTGCCGCGGCCAACCTGGTCGAAGCGATCGACAGCGACGTAAAGCGCTGCGCGCACTGGGCACGGCTGGGGCCGCAGGCGGCTGAGCGCACGCAAGCGCAGATCGGCGCGGAGGTGATCGACACCGTGCTGCTGCGCTGGAACTGCATCCTGCACGCTGGCCCTGCCGAGGTTGCGCCGCTGTATGTGCACAAGACCTCACTGGCACTGGCCGTGTGCCTGCACCGGCAGGGCTTCACCGATGCGCGGCTTACCGGCGATGCGCTCACGGCCATCGCGGCCCTGAATGCGGCGGTGGCCTTGAACGACACCTTCCACCGTCGCAGCGCCGAGATCGAAGCGTTGCTGCGCAGCGCACCGTTGATGCCATCACGGCGCCCGTCGGTGCCGAAGGCGAACACCGCCTGGCGCGCTGGCGATGTCGTGGGCATGCAGGTGGCTGGACGCCACTATGCCTTCTACGTGCTGAAGATCAACGGCGATGCGCCCATCGTGGAGTTCTACGACATTGCGCAGGACACGCCGCTGGCATGGGAACAGCTGCAGGGCGTCGTCGCCCGCGGTGAACGCCTGAACGACGGCCGCGACTACGTGGACCGCCACGCCTTGTACGGTCTGCAGCAGCAACCCGACCCGGCCCACCAGTTCCGCCTGCTGGCCAGCGGCGTTGAACACGGGCCGGACAACGCCCATCTGGCACGACACGATGGCCTGTATGCCGTCAGTGACATCTTCCGCATGGCACGCCAGCTGCTGCCCTAGTGCCGTAGATGCACCGCCCGCCGCCACTCCCCAGGCGCGCTGCGCACTGCCCCCGAGCAGGCGCAACCGACACGTCCGCGACGAGGTGCGGACGGGCGGCGGGCGATGCGGGTTGGCGTACCGGACAACTCTGGACTGACCGGCGGACCGTCATGATCCCCACACATCGCCCACCACAGACAGTGGTTCGCAGCAGCCAGGCACGCCGTCCGTGACGTGCGCCGGTGCTGCGCCAGAGTTGATTGTGGGACGCCAATCCCAACCGATCCCACGGAACCGGCACGCATAGACTTGCCTGCGCGGCACGGGTTGTATGTAGGAAATTGCCGCTGCAACAGCGGGGGTTTTTCCAGCGGCTGCTCAGGCGATGCCGTGACCCTGCAGAATCAGCGCTTCGCGCTTGCCGGCCGCAGCGGCTGAAGGCCATCACACACGCGGATTCGGGCTGCGCGCGACACCGTCCCCACGCGCATCGGGTCGATCACGCCAGATGTTCCGCAACCGCCATGTCCAGGAACTGCTGCAACACCGGCGCGGGCGGTTCCGGGCGCGTGCACAACTGCAGTTCGAAACGTGCCGCGCTTCCTTCGATCACGCGATAGACGATTTCATCAGGACGGAAGCCGGCCATGCTGGCCGGCACGATGGCCACGCCCGCCTCCACCGCCACCAGCGACAGCACCGCGTGCATGCCATGTGCCTCCTGTACCACCCGCGGCGTGAAGCCCGCGGCCGCGCACAGGCCCAGCACCTGCGCGTGGAAGCCGACGCCTTCGGCCGAGGGCCAGGACACGAACGGTTCGTCGGCCAACGCGGCCACGGTCAGTGCAGGCTGCGCGGCCAAGCGATGCCCGCGCGGCAAGGCAATGGCCAGGCAATCGACGTCGAACGGCTGCAGGCGCAGTTCGGCGGAGATGATCGGCGGAATCAGCACGCCCACATCGACGTTGCATTCGCGCAACCCATGCTGCTGCTGCCGCGAGGTCGCTTCCTGCAGGTGCAAGCGCACCTGCGGGAAGGCCTGGCGGAAGCGTCGGATCAAGCTGGGCAGCCGCCCATACAGGGCGCTACCCACGTAGCCCACGCGCAGGCTGCCGATCTGCCCCGCCGCCGCTTCGCGCGTGCGTTGCAGCGCCTGGTCGGCCTGCAGCAGGGTCGCCCGCGCTTCAACCAGCAGCGTCCTGCCGGCCGTGGTCAGCCCCAGCGTGCGATTGCCGCGCACGATCAGTTCGGCGCCCAGTTCCTCCTCCAGGCGTCGCACGGCGGCCGTCAGCGGCGGCTGCGACATGTGCAGGCGGGCGGCGGCGCGGTGGAAATGCAGTTCCTCGGCCACCGCCACGAACTGGCGGAGCAGACGCAGGTCGATCATGGCTGGGCCGGTTGCAGAGACCCGCCTAGGGTACGCGCTCAGCCGCGTGCATCGACACTGGGCCGCGCGATCACCGGCCATTGCAGTGCCACCGACTCGATGCTGTCGGCCTGCACCGCGCGCAGATCGCGCGGATACGCGACATGCTCGGCTTCCTGCAGCCGCAGTGCATGGAACTGGCCATTGCTGGCGCGCAGGATCCAGCCGCCCTGCTGGCATCGCGTGGACGCCAGGAACGCGACACCGGTGGCGACGGCGGCAGGATGCAGCTCGTCGGGTTCGCCTCCGATGCCCCACATGCGCGTCTTGGCCACCGGCGAAACCGCATTGACCACGATGCCGTGTTCGGCCCCCTCCAGCGCCAGCACGTTCACCAGCCCCTGCGCGGCCAGCTTGGCCATGGCATAGGCCGACAGCCCGCGCTGCGCGTACTGCGGGTACAGCGCGCGGTCGGAGGTGGTGATCACGATGCGCCCGCCACCGGCCTCGCGCATGGCAGGCCATGCGGCCTGTGCCAGCCACAGCGGTGTCTTGGCGGCCACGCACAGCATCTGCTCCAGCGCGGCATCGTCGATGCTTTCCACGCCCTGGTAGGCCACCCAGCCGGCGTTGTGGATCAGGAAGTCCAGGCGGCCATGCCGCTGCAGGATGTCGCGCACCAGTGCATGGCAGCTCTCGCGCTGGTCGATCGCACCACTGGCCGCTTCCACGGCCAGACCCTGGGCCTGCAGTTCCTGCACGCACTGGGCGATGCGCTGCGGGTCGCTGCCGGTGCCATCCAGGCCCGCACCGATGTCGTGCATCACAACGTGGGCGCCGCGCTCGGCCAGCAGGCGGCTGTAGGCCAGGCCCAGGCCACCGGCCGCGCCGGTCACCAGACCAACCTGGCCCGCAAAGGAAACAAGGGAAATCGGCTTCATCCGCCCAGCATCGCGGTGCGGGCCATGATGCCGCCAATACCGTTGGAGCCCGTGCACGATACGCGCGGCGTATCGCGCGGCCTCATTCGTACCAGCCGTCGCGCGGCTGAATGCACACAATTGCACGATGATGCACGATCATGCACACTCCGCCCCCATGACAGCCGACCCCACCCTCCCCGCCCAGCGCACCCAGCTGATCCTGGACGAACTGCGCCAGCAGGGCCGCGTGGTGGCCGCCGACCTGGCGCGCCGCTATGCCGTGTCCGAAGATTCGATCCGCCGCGACCTGCGCGAACTGGCGGCCCAAGGGCTGTGCCAGCGCGTTTACGGCGGCGCCGTGCTGCCGGCACCGAAGCCGGCGCCGCTGCGCGAACGGCTGACCCAGGACCGCGGTGACAAGGCCGAACTGGCCGCGCGCGTGGTGGCCCTGCTGAAGCCCGGCCAGGTACTGCTGATCGATGCAGGTTCGACCAACCAGGCCATCGCCCAGCAGCTGCCCGGCGCATTGGCACTGACGGTCATCACCAATGCGCCGCAGATCGCCACGGCGGCGGCGTGGCAGGCCGGCACCCGCGTGCACCTGATCGGCGGTCGCCTGGCCGAGGGCGGCGGTGCGGTGGGCGCCGAGGCGCTGGCCCAGGTGCAGCGGCTGCGCGCCGATGTGTACCTGCCCGGCGCCTGTGCGGTCGATGCCGATACCGGCGTGTGGGCGATGGATGGCGAGGAAGCCACGTTGAAGCGCGCGATGCTGGCCTGCGCCAGCCGGGTGATCGTGGCCGCGACCACCGAAAAGCTGGGCGCGCGTGGCGTGTGGCAGGTGGCTGCACTGGATGAGATCGACGATCTGGTGTTGACCACCTCCGCCCCGGCCGCGCTGGCCGAACGATTCCGTGCCGCTGGCATCGCCGTGCATCCCACGCATTTCTGATCCCCTTGCCCGGTTCTTCCATGACGCCTGTTTCCTCGCCCCGCGCGCAGCAGCACGCCACCCGTGCTGCGTTCTTCATTCCCGGTTTCGCCACCGCCATCTGGGCCACCCTGGTGCCCTTCGCCAAGGCCCGCAGCGGGGTGGACGACGCCACTCTTGGCCTGATCCTGCTCGGCCTGGGCGCCGGTTCGCTGCTGGCCATGCCGCTGGCCGGCGTGCTGGCGGCACGGCTGGGCTGCCGCACGGTGATGATCGCAACCAGCGCGCTGATCTGCCTGTCCCTGCCGTGGCTGGCGGTGGCCTCCTCGCCGTGGGCGCTGGGCGCGATCCTGTTCGTGTTCGGTGCCGGCGTGGGTGCCATGGACTGCACCATGAACGTGCAGGCGGTGGTGGTGGAACGCGAATCGCGGCGCGCGATGATGTCCGGCTTCCACGCCTTCTACAGCATCGGCGGCTTCGTTGGTGCGGCCAGCACCCTGCTGCTGGGGGCCTGGCTGCCGCTGCTGCCGGCGGTGCTGGTGGGCTGCGCGGTGATGGTGCTGATTGCCCTGCCCGCCCTGCGCCACTGGCGCAACGAACGGGTCGCGCATGAGGGCCCCTTCCTGGCCTGGCCGCGTGGCATCGTGCTGTTCATCAGCGTGCTGGCGTTCGTGGCGTTCCTGGCCGAAGGCACCATGCTGGACTGGAGCGCGCTGCTGCTGACCGATGTGCGCGGCGTGGCACCGACGCTGGCTGGCCTGGGCTATGCCGCCTTCGCCCTGAGCATGACCGTGGCGCGCCTGTTCGGTGACCGCGTGGTGGACCACCTGGGGCGGCACCGCGCCATCGTACTGGGCGGGTTGCTGGGCGCGGCGGGCGTGCTGGTGCTGACCCTGGTCACGCCGTGGCAGGCCTCGCTGGTCGGCTACGTGATGCTGGGCCTGGGCTGCGCCAACGTGGTGCCGGCGCTGTTCTCGCTGGCCGGCAACCAGACCCGCATGCCCGAGGGCGTGGCGATCACCGCGGTCACCACGCTGGGCTATGCCGGCGTGCTGGCCGGGCCGGTGCTGATCGGCTTCGCCGCCCACCATGTGGGGCTGGTGGGCGCCTTCATCGGCGTGGCGGTGGCCTTCCTGGGCGTGGCGGTGTCGCCGCGCTGGCTGAAGGCCTGACCCTCATTCGGCGTGGGTGGCGAGCAGGCCATTGGCGCCGGCCCAAGGGTGGATGTCGTCGCGGCGGATTGCCGCGGCCGGGCGCCGCAGACTACGGCGCGACGGACGTTGCGAAGTCCAGATAGTCTTCGTGCAGTCCTTGGATCAGGCGGCCGCTGGGCGTGTCATCTGCGTCAGTTTCCATCAGTACCCACCCGGGCATGCCGTCTTCGCGCATCGACGGGCCTTCGTCCACCGCCATCACGAAGCTGTTGCCCAGCGCCTGGCCATAGGCGCGCAGGAACGCCTCCAGCGCAGTGGCCGGCACCGCACTGCGCAGGGCCTGCAGGGTGTCGGCCAGGTCGTCGCGATCGAACAACGTTTCGGCCAGCGCCGAATCCACATCGTCGGCCAAGCGATGCACGTCGCGCAGCACCAGGAAGCGGGCGAACTGCGGAATGTCTTCGCGCAGTTCGCTGTCGGCCCAGCTGGCCGGGTCGCTGCAGCCGGCGCTGCGCAGGGCGGAAATGAGCGCGGTACGTCGTTCGTTCATGGCAGGCACACGCAGAGAGGGCGCCCCAGCATACCCAAGCCCGCGCAAGGGGACGGAGGGAGGCAGGTCGCCCCCCCCCTGCGGCGCGCCCTGCCCCCGTCCGTCCTGAGCGGTGCCGCTCAGCGCTGGCAGAGCAGGTTCACCGACATGCAGTTGTGCACGTAGTCGTCCCAGTAGCCAAGGTAGTGGCGCGCCACATCTTCGGCATCCAGCTGCGGCTCGTGCCACTGCGGTCGCGCGAAACCGGCCAGCACCGCGGCCTCTTCGTAGTGCGTGCGCGGCCAGCGGTAGTTGGTGACCTGCGCCGGCGGCGTGCCGGGAAACTGCAGGCGCAGCCGCGCACCGTCCTGCCAGGGCTGTTCTTCCAGCACTTTCACCCCGTACTGCGCGTAGTCGCCCAGCGCCAGCCGGTAATCGGGATTGAAGGTCTGCACCACCAGCCGCCCGCCGGGCTTCAGGTGGCGCTCCACCGCGGCGAACATCGCCTGCAGGGTGGCCGGGCAGTCTGCGTAGTTGAACAGCCAGGCCGCCACCACGATGTCGAACGTACCGATGTCGGCCATGTCCAGCACGTCACGGGTGTGGAACTGCATGTCGTCGTTGCTGTGCCGCGACAGCGCACGGGCGAAGTCGATCATGCCTTGCGACTGGTCCACGCCCACCGCACTGCGCGCGCCATGGCGCAGCAGCACGCGGCCGTAGTAACCCGAGCCACAGGCCAGGTCCAGCACATCGCGTCCCTGCAGCGGGCCGGCCAGCTGCAGCAGGGTACGCACTTCGATGGGGCGCGTGGGCGAAGCGCCCGCGTAGGCTACGTACTGATCGACCATGCTGTCGTAGTGGGCGGACATCGGCACTCCCTCGCGTGTTGAAAACGTCTGGTGACAACGCTATCCGCATGGGGTGTCGTGCCGAAGGGGCAAACGCGACATGTCTGTCTTAAAACGGTTGTAAAGATGGGTTTGGGGGTTGTGACGCGAACGATCTGGTGGCGCTGGGTACTGATGCGTTGCGCGGCTGGTGTGTTGAACGCGAGCGGGCGCCATTGGTGATCGCGTGCGCAGGTGGTGTGTGGTGCCGCTCACAGAAGTGAAATGCCCCGTGGATTGGCAACTTTCCTCAGTGACATTCGTGCTGGAACGCGCCGATGCTCGGTCTGCCGGGGCATGTTGCCTTGGTCGGGATTGGCGTCTCGAAAAAACAAACAAGATTTAGGGGCTGCGGAACTGATCGCAGCAGCGAGAATGCACCGACTGCCTCCAATGGCGGCCGGTGCGTGGGGATCAGTAGATCCGCCAGGCCTTCTTCTCCCCTGAAGCTTGTTTGCCTTGGTACGCCAACCCGCACCGTCCGCCACCTTCCTTGCAGAAGGTGGCCTTACGCCAGTGAGGGTTTCGCCATGACCAATCGAACCAACCTCCATCCCCGCCTGCACGCGCTCATCGGCGATATCGCCAGCGACGTGCCCGACGACATTGCCCGCGAAATCGAGTGCGCGTTGCGCGACGCATCACCGGCCGCGGATCAGTCCCTGTTCCTTGACCAGCTGCAGGCGATCCGCATCGGCGATGCGGAGGACGGCCAGGTCTGCGCCGCGCAGATGCTCAGTGCGCCTTGCGCGGCATCGATCAGCCGTTCATTGGCCGCACTGGCCACCGCACTGGAGCTGCTGCATGCCGATGAGCGTGCACGTGTGCAGGGACAGCCACACGAGCATCTGGGCGATGGACATCGCGATGGGTTGTTGTTTGCAGCGCGGCAACTGGCGCAGCGTGTTCGGATGGAGCTGGGGGATGGGAGGTGTCATGAGCAGCCGCGTAGCTGAGCAGTATCACATCGCACCCGTAAAGTTTCACCCACCTTAGCCGATCCCGTTGAACACCCTTCAACATGGATCAGTGAAGCATGCTGTTTGAGATACCCAAGTTCAGTATCGCAGTGGGTACGCTAGGGCCTGCGGCGATTTTTCTAGGCCTCATGTATCTCTGCTACCGCGCGGAGTCGCTTCATCACATAAGGCTGCGATTGATCCGGCTCTTTGTTTCAAGACGGGACTTGACCCACGATGCGATCAACCAGCACATCCTGGATGAATCTTCACTGTTCGCGTTCCGATTCAGCACTGGCATCAAGGCGCAAACAGCCGCAGAAGCCGAGCGGATCATCGCGTTCGGCCTCGCCCGCGATGTCCCGTTGTCACTGATCAGCCGAGCCGGCAAAGCCTTCAACATCGCCGAGCTCAAGATGCGAGAGAAGCCCCTGCCGCGCCCGTGGCACGCCCCCGTGTTTTTTGCGCTCGCCTTTGCCTTGTTCACGCCCGCAGTCTTCTTCGTCGGCATGTCTACCGACAAGGAATTCATGACATCACTCAAGGAGACGGGAACCGAGATCTGGCTGTCTGCCGATCATGTCACCCCACGCGAAGGCATCCGCAAAGGAAATCCCACCATCTACAAGGATGCTCTCTGCAAGGATGCCACGCGGCCAGGCAACGACGGGACGTCCAGTTGGCCCAGCAGCCGAGACCGGGAGATTCTGTGCGAGGTATTCAATGATCCTGAGCTTTCCAGCTTGATCAACGAGGAAGTCAAAGCCCAGCGCCTTGTCTGGATCTACTGTGCTGTACTGCTTGGCGGACTGAGCGCGTCCGTGTTCTTTGCCTTGATCCAGATCCTCTCCGCGCAGAACCTGGCGCGCCGCCTGTCAGGGACAGCTGCGACCTCGCAGCAGGCCGTTGTGGCCCGGCCCCGGAAGCTCTGCATCCATCTGTCGATCTTTGGACATAGCCGAAGTTCGGACCATTGATCACCCGACCATTGAGAAGCCGGCTCCGCGTCGGCTTTTTCATATGCACAGAGTAGTGAGTTGCCTCCAACTTCCTCATCACCGGCCGAATCGCGGACAGACTCGAGCCTTTGACGGTCATCTCCAGCGATGACGCAGGTGACGAAAGCTCCCTACTGATGCTTCATGTGCACCGCCTGCACCTGCGCAAGCTTGCCTGCGCCATCGAAGGTGAACGTCATGACCACCGAACGCGCGTCTGGACCCAGCATCGCCTTGCCCTGGTCATCGCGAACAATCAAGGTCGCGGGCGAATCCTCGATGATCCGGGCTCCCGGATGTTCCCGCATCGCCGCCAGCACATCAGCGCGCAGCGTCCCCGCCGGCAGATAGCGGCCGACGATGACACTCACATCCAGCTGTTCGAATCCAACCGGTTTCCGGGACGCATGGATTTCCTCAAGCATCTCACTCACGCCCCGGCTCCTGCTCGCTTCCGCAGCAGTGCGCGAACCCAGGTCAGATGATGATGTGCAGCCCGCAATAGCCATCACCACCGTTGCGGCCATGATGAATGTTCGCGTACATGCGAAGAATCCGGGACGTTCCATGGCCTCTCCTGATGAAGGCACAGGGTTGCGCCACCGAATCTAGGCTACTCATTCGTTGAGGGGCAAACGCACACGACCCATCGGCCGCCGATCCGAACTACAGCCAACAAAAAAGCCCCCATTGCTGGAGGCTTTTTTCGTTCTGCAACATGGTGGGCGGTACAGGGATCGAACCTGTGACCCTTGCCGTGTGAAGGCAATGCTCTACCGCTGAGCTAACCGCCCGGTGTGTTGCTGAGCCGCTCATTATAGGGGCTTTTTTGACGCCGTCAACACTTTTTCACATTTGTGTTCACGGGGCTTTTTGAGGCCTGTCGACGAGCTGCAGTCGAGCATGGCTCGACTATACATTGGAGGAGCAGTCGAGCAAGCTCGACTCTACGAAGGGGTGGGATCTCGGGTATTTCGAGGTTCAGCGCCTTACATGGTGTGGGTGGGCTTGTCCGAGCTGGTCAGGCCGGCCAGCAGGGTTTCGATCTTGTGGCGCACGGTCTCGCCTTCCTGGCCGTCGGCCAGCTGCACGCCGATGCCGGCGGTGCGGTTGCCCTGTGCGCCGGCCGGGGTGACCCAGATCACCTTGCCGGCCACCGGCAGGCGTTCGCTGGAATCGGGCAGGGTCAGCAGCAGGAAGACTTCGTCGCCCAGGAAGTAGCGCTTGGGCGTGGGCACGAAGATGCCGCCATTCTTCACGAATGGCATGTATGCGCTGTACAGCGCGGCCTTGTCCTTCACGGCCAGGGACAGGATGCCCTGGCGGGCGTTGCTGGCACTCATCGGTTACCCCTTGCGGCAGGCCGCTCGTTGACTTTGTTCCAGGCCAGCAGCAGCTCGACCACCGCCAGATCCGCACGCACCGTGGTGCGCAGCAGGTCGCGGGTGCGATTGGCCGCATCGAACCAGGCTGCAAGCTTGTGCAATCGCTCCGGCGCGGTCAAGGCGTCGGTGCTGGCCTGGGCCAGCGCCAGATCGGCAGCGAAGCGCAGGCGCAGGGCCGCGTTGTCATCGCCACACCACTTCTGCGCCAGCTCCACCGCACCGGTCCTGCCGGCGGCCAGCTGTTCCAGCTCGCGCCCCACTTCGCGGCGCAGGCTCAGGCCGTCGTCGCGCAACCAGTTGTCGGCCTGGCCAGGATGGCCACGCGCGGCCTCCAGCGCTTCGCGCGCGGCCGCTTCGCTGTGGCCCTGCTGCAGCAACCAGGCCAAGGCTTCGTCATGCGGTGGCAGCTTGAATTCCAGACGCTGGCAGCGGCTGCGCACGGTCTGCGGCAGACGCGCCGGGTCGCTGCTGATCAGCCACAGGTAACGACCGGGCTGCGGCTCCTCCAGGGTTTTCAGCAGCGCGTTGGCGGCCGAACGGTTGATCGCATCGGCCGGATCGACAATCACCACCTGGGCCACGCCGTACTGCGGGGTCAGCGCCAGCTTGTTGGTGATCTCGCGCACCTGCTCGATCACGATCTCGGTGCGCAGCTTGTCGCCGCTCTTGTTCGGAATGAAGCTGACCAGTTGCAGATCCGGGTGGGTGCCGGCGGCAATCAACTGGCGCGTGCGTGCCGCGTGGGCCGCATCACCGCGGGCCAGCACATGGTCGGCCAGGCCCAGCGCCACTTCGCGCTTGCCCAGCCCGGCCGGACCGCAGATCAACAGGCCATGGCCCAGCCGGTCGGCATCGAGCGCGGCCACGGTCTGATCGAAGGCACGCTGCTGCCAGGGCGAGAAGGTGCTCATGCGCCCTGCCCCGCCTGCAGCCACTGCTCCACACGGGCCACCACATCGGCGGCCACGCGTTCCTGCAGTTGGCCGGCATCGACCAGGGCGAAGCGCTGCGGGTCCTGCTGGGCGCGGCCGCGGAACACTTCGCGCACGCGCTGGAAGAAATCGTCCTGCTCGCTTTCGATGCGGTCCGGCCACAGATCGCGGCCGTTGGCGCGGGCGCGGCCCACGGCCACGTCCACATCCAGCAGCAGGGTCAGGCCCGGCAGCAGGCCCACCGCGCGGCGCTCCAGATCGGCAATCCACTGCGGGTCCAAGCCGCGGCCACCGCCCTGGTAGGCGTAGCTGGAATCGGTGAAGCGATCACTGAGCACGTAGGCACCGCGCTGCAGTGCCGGCTGGATCACCTGGCGCACATGCTGCGCACGCGCAGCAAACACCAGCAGCAGTTCGGCCTCGGCACTGAGCGGTTCGGCGGCAATCTCGGCGTCGGGCTTCAGCACCAGGCCGCGGATGCGCTCGGCCAGCGGCGTGCCGCCCGGTTCGCGGGTCAGCACCACCTCGTGGCCATGGCTGCGCAGGCAATCGCGGATGGCGTTGATGGCGGTGGTCTTGCCCGCGCCCTCGCCGCCTTCCAGGCTGACGAAACGCGGGTGGCGAAGCAGCGCGGAACTCATTGCGCCGGGGTCTCCTTGTTGCGTTGCTGGCGCAGCTGCTGCAGGTAGCGGGCTACGGCGGCGTTGTGCTGGTCCAGGCTGGGCGAAAACACGTGCGCGCCGCTGCCATCGCCCACGGCGACGAAGTACAGCGCATTGCCCGGCGCCGGCTGCGCGGCGGCCATCAGCGCATCGCGGCTGGGCATGGCGATCGGGGTGGGCGTCAGCCCGGCACGGGTGTAGGTGTTGTAGGGCGTGTCGGTGGTCAGGTCGCGGCGGCGGATGTTGCCGTCGTAGGCCGCGCCGATGCCATAGATCACCGTGGGGTCGGTCTGCAGGCGCATGCCGATCTTCAGGCGGCGCATGAACACCCCAGCAATCTGCGGCCGCTCGCTGGCCAGCGCGGTTTCCTTTTCGATGATCGAGGCCAGGGTCAGCAGCTCGTAGGGCGTGTTGATCGGCAGATCCGGCGCGCGGCTTTCCCAGGCTTCGTCCAGGGCTTTTTCCATCGCCGCATGCGCACGCTTGAGCACATCCAGGTCGCTGTCGCCACGCTGGTAGACGTAGGTTTCCGGCAGGAAGCGGCCCTCCGGGTGCTGGCCACCGAAGCCCAGGCGCTGCATCAGGGCAGCGTCATCCAGGGTATCGGTGGTGTGCAGCAGCGGATCGGCGCGCTTGAGCGCGGCACGCACCTGGCGGATGTTCCAGCCTTCGACGATCGTGACGCGGTGCTGCAGCACCTTGCCCGCACGCATGCGCAGCAGCAGCTCGCGCGGGGTCAGGCGGTTGTCCAGCGCGTACTCGCCCACCTTCAGCTTGCCGGCGGCATCGAGCTGGCGCGCCAGCAGCTGCCACTGGGTGTCCTGGCCTTCATCCACGCCGGCGTCGCGCAGCTTGCGCAGCACGCTGTTCAGGCCATCGCCGCTGGCGATGACCACGCTGTCGGTGGACGGGCTGATCGGCTGGTCGGCGAACTGGCTCTGCTGGTGGAAGAACCACGCGCCCGCGCCGACCAGCACGGCGGCCAGCACCAGCAGCAGCGTTACCACGAACAGACACCCGCGCTTGGCTCCCGCCATGGACTACCTCTGAATGCGATTCCGCCGTGCAGGATACCGTGCCCGGTGGCGCGGGGTCATGATGGGGGTGTGTGCCAGTGCCGACCAACGGTCGGCACCCACCAGGATCGGTAGCGCCGGGCCATGCCCGGCAGTAGATCCACGCCATGCGTGGATGAACGCCCGGCTGCGTCATCGCCGGGGGTCAGAGCCCTCGCGCGCCGCGCGAGGGATCTGACCCCGGCCGGTCAGCCCTGCTGGCCCAACGCGCGCAGCAGGCCACGGGCCTTGGCGCGGGTCTCGTCCAGTTCCTTGTCCTGGTCCGAATCGACCACGATGCCGGCGCCGGTACGGAAGCTGACCTCGCTGCCGTCCACTTCGGCGGTGCGGATCAGGATGTTCAGGTCCAGGTCGCCGTCGCGGTTCAGCCAGCCGAAGGCGCCGGTGTAGGCACCGCGCGGCACCTGTTCCAGCTCGCTGATGATCTGCATGCAGCGCACCTTCGGGCAGCCGGTGATGGTGCCGCCAGGGAAGGTGGCGGCGATTACTTCGCCCGGGGTGACTTCAGGGCGCAGATGGCCGCTGACGTTGCTGACGATGTGGTGCACATGGGCGTAGCTCTCCACCGTCATCAGTTCATCCACCACCACCGTGCCGGGCAGGCAGATGCGGCCCAGGTCGTTGCGCTCCAGGTCGATCAGCATCACGTGCTCGGCGCGCTCCTTGGGGTGGCCGACCAGTTCCTGGATGCGCGCGGCATCGTCATCACCTTCGAAGCGCGGGCGGGTGCCGGCAATGGGCCGCGTCTGCGCATGGCCGGCGTGCACCGATACGAGCCGCTCCGGCGACGAGCTGACCACATGACGGCCGTGCGCACTGAACAGCCCGGCAAACGGTGCCGGGTTGGCACGACGCAGCTGCGCGTACAGCGCCTGCGGGCTGACCGGCGCGGCGAACTGCGCGCTCCAGCGGCGCGACAGGTTCACCTGGAACACATCGCCGGCGCGCAGGTAATCGATCACCCGGCGCACGCCATCAGTGAAGCGCTGCGGCGCGTCTTCGCCCACCGACTGCGGCGGCTGCCAGCCGTGCCCGGCTTCGGGCAGCGCGGCCGCGGCCTGCGCCACCAGCGCGTCCAGCAGGACCTGCTGATCAGCCTCGGCAATGACGAAACTGGCGTTCGCTTCGTGGTCGTGCAGCAGCGCAGCGGGGCAGCGCAGTGCCAGCGCGGTGGGCCGGCCATCGTCGCGCGCGCGTGCCGGCAGCACCGGTTCGATCTGGCTGGCCACTTCGTAGTCCAGCATCAATGCCCAGCCGCCGCGGAACGGCAGGCTGTGGCTGCCGTCGTGCGGCAAGCGCTCGGCCTGCCAGGCGCGGTCGAGCACCTGCAGGAAGGTGCCCGGCTGCACCGCATCGTGCTGGTCACGCACCTGGCCATCGGCATCCAGTCGCAGCTGGTCGCCCTGCGCGGCCAGCAGCAGGCTCCAGCGCCCCTGCGCGGTGCCCGAGGCGGTGGATTCCATCAGCAGCGGGAAGCGCGCGGGGTCGTGCTGCTGCACGGCCAGCAGGTCGATCGGGTGCGGCAGCGGGTGGATCAGCGGTGCGTGGGTCATGGCGGCCAGTTCAGGGGTTCAGATGCACGGAAGCCGCCTTGCGGCGGCTTCTTCGCATGTAGAGTCGAGCCATGCTCGACTGGATTGCACGTTCAGTCGACCAACGGTCGACTCTACACAACGGCGGAGTCGACCAACGGTCGACTCTACCGCGCGCCGGTCAGACGCGCTTGAAGATCAGCGTGCCGTTGGTGCCGCCGAAGCCGAAGCCGTTGGACATCACCACGTCCACCTTGGCCTGGCGTGCTTCGTTGGGCACATAGTCCAGGTCGCAGCCTTCGCCCGGCTGTTCCAGGTTGATGGTCGGCGGAATGATGTTGTCCTGCAGCGCCATCACCGAGAAGATCGCTTCCACGCCGCCGGCGGCACCCAGCAGGTGGCCGGTCATCGACTTGGTGGAGCTGACCATCATCTTGTAGGCGTGGTCACCGAAGGCGGTCTTCATGGCCATGGTTTCGCCCAGGTCGCCCAGCGGCGTGGAGGTGCCGTGGGCGTTGAGGTAACCGACCTGGTCCGGGGTCACGCCGGCGTCCTTCAGTGCCATGGTCATGCAGCGCGCCGCGCCTTCGCCGTTCTCGGCCGGGGCGGTCATGTGGTACGCGTCGGAGCTGGCGCCGAAGCCGGCAAGCTCGCAGTAGATCTTCGCGCCACGCGCCTTGGCGTGCTCGTACTCTTCCAGGATCAGGATGCCGGCACCGTCGCCCAGCACGAAGCCGTCGCGGTCCTTGTCCCACGGGCGCGAGGCCTGCTGCGGGGCATCGTTGCGGGTGCTCATGGCCTTCATGGCGCAGAAGCCGCCCAGCGCGGTCGGCGAGGAGCCACGCTCGGCGCCACCGACCACCATCACGTCGGCATCGCCGTACTGGATCATGCGCATCGCGGTACCGATCGAATGATTGGAGGTCGCGCAGGCGGACACGGCCGAGAACGACGGGCCCTTCAGCCCGGCGATGATGCTCAGCTGGCCCGGCAGCATGTTGATGATGGTCTTGGGCACGTAGAAGGGCGAGATCTTCTTGCCCTCGTGGAATTCGATGGTCTGCTCTTCGATACCCAGCAGGCCGCCGATGCCGGCGCCGACAATGGCACCCACGCGCTCGGCGTTGGCTTCGGTGATTTCCAGGCCCGAATCGTGCAGGGCCATGAACGAAGCGCCCATGCCGTAATGAATGAACGGGTCCATCTTCTTGGCATCCTTGCCACTGACCCGGTACTTGCCGAACAACGGGTTGTCGGCGGTGATGTCAAAGCCCTTGACCTCACCTGCAATCTTGGTGGTGAACCGTTCCAGGTAGGCATCAGAAACGTTGGTCAGCGGACCGATGCCCGAACGACCGTGGGTGATGCCTTCCCAGCTGCTGGCCAGATCATTGCCCAACGGCGAGACGATACCCAGGCCGGTTACGACGACGCGACGCTTCATTGCTGATTCTCCTGACCCGTACGTTTTCGACGGGTAACACGGTTTGCTTCGATGTGATGCTCAAACACACGGGGCCGCAACTGCGGCCCCATGGGGTGCGGTGCGCGGCGAGCAGGAGCCCGCACGCGCACGGCCGTCTGACATCAGGCCTTGACGTGGGCCTTGATGTAGTCGATGGCAGCCTGCACGGTGCTGATCTTCTCGGCTTCTTCGTCCGGGATTTCGCACTCGAACTCTTCTTCCAGGGCCATCACCAGCTCGACGGTGTCCAGCGAGTCAGCGCCCAGGTCATCGACGAACGATGCGCTGTTGGTGACTTCTTCTTCCTTGACGCCAAGCTGTTCGATGACGATTTTCTTGACGCGTTCTTCGATGGTGCTCATGGGATCTCGCTCCAGATGGAGTTGTGGTTCAAAAATGGTCGCCATCAAAGGCGATGGCCGTGGGATAGTGTAGTGGAAACCGGCGCGACCTTGCATTGCAGCAAAAATCCTCGCAGATCAACCACTTGCGGCGCAATCCCTGCGCCCCTTGCTTACGGCATGTACATGCCGCCGTTCACATGGAGGGTTTCGCCGGTGATGTAGCCGGCCGCCGGGCTGGCCAGGAAGGCCACCGCATGGGCGATGTCTTCCGGCGAACCGAGGCGTTCGAGGGCGATATCGTTGATCAGGGCGGTGCGGGCTTCTTCCGGCAGCGCCTTGGTCATGTCGGTATCGATGAAGCCGGGGGCGACGACATTGACGGTGACGCCGCGCGAGCCGATTTCCTTGGCCAGCGACTTGCTGAAACCGATGATGCCGGCCTTGGCAGCGGCGTAGTTGGCCTGGCCGGCATTGCCGGTCACGCCCACCACCGATGCGATGTTGATGATGCGGCCCTTGCGTGCCTTCATCATGCCGCGCATGACCGCCTTGCTGGTGCGGAACACGCTGGTCAGGTTGGTGTCGATGATCGACGCCCAGTCCTCGTCCTTCATGCGCATCAGCAGGTTGTCGCGGGTGATGCCGGCGTTGTTGACCAGGATCGAGATCGCGCCGAATTCCTTGGCGATGCCGTCCAGCACGCTGTCCAGCGCGGCCGCATCGGTCACGTTCAGGGCGCGGCCGTGGCCACCGTGGGCGGCCAGGCGCTCACCGATCGCGGCGGCGCCGGATTCGGTGGTGGCGGTGCCGATGACGGTGGCGCCCTGGGCGGCCAGCAGATCGGCGATGGCGGCACCAATGCCACGGCTGGCGCCGGTGACCAGTGCGATTTCACCCTGCAGGGGCTTGCTCATGATGTTTTCCTCAGGCTGGGGCGGCCGCCGCACCCGTGCCGCTTGCAGCGGCCACCGGCACGGTCGGCAGGAACAGGGGGATCAGGCCGACCACGTCTCGCGGGCGGTTTCGAAATCGCCCGGGGTGGCCAGCGAGCGACCATCGAGGGTCTTGTCGATGCGCTTGACCAGGCCGGTCAGCACCTTGCCCGGGCCGCACTCGGCGATCTGGGTGATGCCACGGGCGGCCAGGGCCTGCACGCAACCGGTCCACTGCACCGGCTGGTACAGCTGCTGCACCAGCGCGGTACGGATGGCGTCGACGCCGTCATGCACCTTGGCATCGACGTTCTGCACCACCGGCAGCTGCGGCGCCTGCCAGGACAGACCGGCCATCACTTCGGCCAGGCGGTTGGCGGCTTCGCGCATCAACGGGGTGTGCGAGGGCACGCTGACGGCCAGCTTGACCGCCTTGCGCACGCCCTTTTCGGCCAGCAGGGCCAGCGCGCGGTCCACCGCATCGGCGTCGCCACCGATCACGATCTGGCCCGGCGAATTGAAGTTGGCAGGCACCACCACCTGGCTGCCCGCGGCTTCGGCGCAGACGTCCAGCACCAGCTGGTCTTCGGCGCCCAGCACGGCGGCCATGGCGCCCACGCCGGTCGGCGCGGCTTCCTGCATCAGCTGGCCACGCAGGCGCACCAGGTGGGCGCCATCGTGCAGGCTCAGCGCGCCGGCAGCGACCAGTGCGGTGTATTCGCCCAGGCTGTGGCCGGCCAGCACCGACGGACGCGGGCCGCCCACGGCATTCCAGGCGCGCCATGCGCCGATGCTCGCGGCCAGCAGCGCCGGCTGGGTGTATTCGGTACGGTTGAGCATTTCCTCCGGGCCGCCCTGGGACAGCGCCCACAGGTCGACACCGGCACCATCGGATGCTTCGGTGAAGGCTTCACGCACCTGCGGGTGCAGCTCGGCCAGTTCGGCCAGCATGCCCACGGACTGCGAGCCCTGACCGGGGAAGACAAAAGCGAGGGTGGATACGGTCACGCGGTCATCCGCTTGTTGCAATCGAAGCGGGCCATGATAAGGGTGAATTCCCCGTGTCGTCTGTACGTGCGCGTATGCACGGCGTATGGAGTGCGCCCACCACGGGTCCGCGGGGGGGGGGGGGGGGGGGGCGGGGGCGGGGGCGGCGCGGGGGGGGGGGCCGGCGGGGGG
>NZ_JACVUD010000046.1:0-25000 GCF_016624905.1 Stenotrophomonas sp. S49
GGCCGGCGCCGCGTTGGGCGCCGGCCATGCCAGCGAAGACGACCCCAGCGCGCGCTGAGTCGCTTCGCTTCGGGTCGGTCAGGGCAACAGATCGAGGATCGGCACGAAGCCGCCATAGATCATCCGCGCGCCATCGAAGGGCATCGGGTTCTTCGACGGATCCATGCGCGGGTCCTCCATCATCTTCTGCATGCCCGCATCGCGGGTGGCCTTGTCGGGCCATTCAATCCAGGAAAACACTACCGTCTCATCCGGCGTGGCCTTCACCGCGCCGAAGAAGTCGGTGGTCTTGCCCGGCGGCACATCGTCGCCCCAGCACTCGACCACGCGCAGCGCGCCGTGTTCGATGAACACGACGTCGCCCATGCGGGCGTGGGCCAGGAACTTTTCCTTGTTGGCGGTGGGCACCGCCAGGACGAAACCATCGATGTAGCTCATCACTTGCCTCCGTGGTGGACCGTGGCGGATGCACGGCCTTGCTGGTTCGACGAATGCGGGCGCGTGCAATCGACACGCCTGTGCCCATTGGAATGCAGTGCATGTGCACGCAGCGCGCGCGTATGCCAGAAAGTGCCTGAATCAAGCCATAAAATTCAGCAATGCGAAGACCGCGGTTTTCAGGGAGCGTTGTGTCGAATAACGGAGAATTTACATTCCCGATGCGATGGCGCCCTGGCGCTGCTGCACACCATAAGAAAGTAAAGGTGTACCCCCATGAAGAATTCGCTGATTGCCCTGGCTCTGGCCGCTGCCCTGCCGTTCACCGCTTCGGCCGCTGAAAACCTGTCCTACAACTACGCCGAGGCTGACTACGCCAAGACCGACGTTGATGGCGTGAAGGCCGATGGCTACGGCGTCAAGGGTTCCTACGGCTTCCTGCCGAACTTCCATGCCTTCGGTGAATACAGCCGCCAGGAAGTGGACCACACCAACATCAAGGTCGACCAGTGGAAGGTCGGTGCCGGTTACAACGTTGAAATCGCACCGTCCAGCGACTTCGTCGCCCGCGTGGCCTACCAGAAGTTCGACCAGAAGCACGGCCTGGATTTCAACGGCTACAGCGCTGAAGCCGGTATCCGCACTGCCTTCGGCGCCCACGCTGAAGTCTATGGCCTGGTCGGCTACGAAGACTATTCGAAGAAGCACGGCGTGGACATCGACGGCCAGTGGTACGGCCGCCTGGGTGGCCAGGTGAAGCTGAACCAGAACTGGGGCGTGAACGGCGAACTGAAGATGAACCGTCACGGCGACAAGGAATACACCGTCGGCCCGCGCTTCAGCTGGTAATCGCTGCGCCGCGCTCCGTGCGCGCAGGCAACGCACGAACAGGCCCGGTTTTTACCGGGCCTGTTCTGTTTTCAACTATCGAAACCGCGCATGACCATTGGGCGGCGCCCGTGCTGCATTGCAACGAATTGGATTCCGCAGCGCGCGACGGCGGCCTACGGTGGCATTCCCGAAATGCCGGATATGCAGCGATGCCCGTCCTTCCGCCCCTGCTACCAGACCGGCCGCGCCGGCTGGCACTGTTGGATCCGCACCCGGTACTGCGGCTGGGCGTGGAAGTGCTGCTGCGGCAGCACAGCGGCGTGGAAGTATGTGGCAGCTACGCCGGTGAGGGCGAACTGCTGCAGCAGCTGCGCCGCGAGCCCGGTGGCATCGATCTGCTGGTGGTCGATGCACTCCCCCTGGGCGACCTGGGCGATGGCGTGGCGCTGCTGCGCCGGTTGTCGCACCAGTGGCCGCAGCTGCCGGTGCTGGTGTTGTCGGCGCACTGCAACGCCAGCACGGTCACCACGGCCATGCAGGCCGGTGCACGCGGTTTCCTGTCCAAGGCCACCGCGCCCGACGTGCTGCTGCGCGCGGTGGATGTGGTATCGCGCGGCGGCCGCTTCGTGCCCCCCGACCTGCGCGCCCAGCTCAGCCGCTCGCGCACGCTGCGCGCGGTGGCGCCCACTCTGGCGCCGCTCAGCCGACGCGAACGCGAAGTGCTGCGGCTGGTGCTGCAGGGCTGCAGCACCGGCGAAATGGCCCTGCGCTTCCAGCGTGCGGCCAGCACCATCAGCACGCAGAAGAAAACCGCCTACCAGAAGCTGGGCATCCGCAGCGATGGCGAACTGTTCCGCATCCGCCACCTGCTGGAATGCAGCTGAGCCCGGCTTACTGGCCCTGGTACTGCTTTTCTTCCACCAGCGCCGAACCGGCCACGCGGTTGATCTCGTTCTTCACCACGATGCGTTCGCCGTTGGTGCCGTACACGCCGCGTGCCAACTGCACGAAGGCATCGTCGAACACCTGCGCCGCTTCCTTGTCGCGCAGCTGGTCCTGGATGTCCCACATGCGCTCGTTGATCTCCTTAAGCTGCACCTTCAGCGCCTGCAGCGCGGGCTGTGCCTGCAGCTGCTGCTGCAGCAGCGGCAGCAGGCCGTCCAGTTCGGTGCGCACGTTGGCGACCTTGGCCGCATCGGTGATGCGTTCGGCCTTGATCTCGAGAATGGTGATCTTGTCGATCAGCTCGCCGATCGATACCGGGGTGAGAATGGCGTCCACGCGACTACTTCCTGGAAACAGGCGGCCATGATAACGCGCCTGTTCCCTACCATCGCCGACGCTCAGGCATCTGCGCGGGCTCCAACAGCGCCAGGCAGCCACAGCAGGAGGGCCAGCACTGCCACGCTGGCACCGGCCACGCACACGCCGGTCCAGCCGAATTGCTGGTAGACCTGCGCCGACAGCAGCGAACCCAGCGAGCCACCGATGAAATAGCCGGTCATGTAGCCGGCGTTGAGGCGATTGCGCGCTTGCGGCTGCAGGGCGTAGATCAGATTCTGGTTGCTGACATGCAGCAGCTGTGCGGCCAGGTCCAGTACCACCACGCCCACCAGCAGCGCCAGCAGCGAGTGCGCCGACAGCCCCAGCGGCAGCCAGGACAGCAGCAGCATCAGCAGCGCGATGGCGGTTGCGCGGCCGGCCTGGCCGCGGTCGGCCATACGCCCGGCCAGGCCCGCGGCCAGCGTGCCGGCAGCGCCGACCAGGCCGAACAGACCGATGGTAGCGTCGCTGTAGGCGTAGGGCGGCTGCGCCAGCAGGAACGCCAGCGGCGTCCAGAAGATGGCGAACATGGCAAAGCTGCAGGCCCCCAGCAGGGTGCGCTGGCGCAGCACCGGTTCCTGCACGAACAGCGTGCCGATCGAACGCAGCAGGGCGAAGTAGCCCAGCCCGGCCGAGTGGTGGAAGCGTGGCAGGCCGCGCTGCAGCGCCGCGGCGGTCAGCACCAGCACGCCGGCGGCGATGGCATAGACCAGGCGCCAGTCGCCCAGGCTGGACAGCAGCCCGGCCACCGTGCGCGCCAGCAGGATGCCCAGCAGCAGGCCGCTCATCAGCGTACCCACCACGCGACCGCGGTGTTCCGGCGCGGCCAGGGTGGCCGCGAAGGGCACCAGCACCTGCGCCACCACCGAGAACAGACCGGTGATGGCCGTGCCCACCAGCAGCCAGGTCAGGCTGGGCGCGCAGGCGCTGATCACCAGACCGCCGGCCGACAGCAGGCTCATCACCACGATCAGGCGCCGCCGCTCGAACAGATCGCCCAGCGGCACCAGCAGGATCAGGCCGGCGGCATAGCTCAGCTGCGCGGCGGTCACCACCATGCCCACCTGCCCGAACGGCACGCCGAAGGCATCGGCCATGGTATGCAGCAGCGGCTGGGCGTAATAGTTGCTGGCCACGGCCACGCCGGTCGCCACCGACATCAGCAGCACCTGCCAGCGGTGCAGGGGGGGAAGGGCAGGGCTCACGCGTTGTTCCGTAGTGCAGGGGTGCACAGTGTCCGCCTGCTGCGCCCATGATGGAAATGAATCATCATCATCCCTGTCATCTGAAAATGAGATACATGGGTGAACCTGAAGCAGCTTGAATTTGCCGTGGCCCTGGCCGAAGAAGGCAATTTCACCCGTGCCGCCGCGCGCTGCCACGTGGTGCAGTCGGCGCTCAGCCACCAGATCGCGCATCTGGAACAGGAACTGGGCACGCCGCTGTTCGAGCGCCTGCCACGCCAGGTGCGCACCACCGCGGCCGGTAAAGCGCTGCTGGTGCATGCGCGGCAGGTGCTGGCCAGCCTGCGCCATCTGCGCGCCGACGTGGCGGCGGTCAGCGGCGAAGTGCGCGGCATGCTGGCCATCGGCCAGATCTCGTCACTTACCGATATCGACGTGGTCGCGCTGCTGGCTGCCTTCCAGCACGCGCACCCGCAGGTGGAATTCCAGCTGCGGGTGGACAAGAGCGAGACCTTGATCGAGCAGGTGCAGGCGCGCGTGCTGGACGTGGCCCTGGTCGGGTTGGCGCCGTCGGCGCAGCTGGATGGGGTGTGCCAGCAGGTGCTGCTGGAAGAGGACCTGGTGGCGGTGCTGGCGCCGGGCCATCGGCTGGCAGGCCGGCGGCGGTTGGCCCTGGCCGATCTGCAGGACGAAGCGCTGGTGGATTTCCCGCGCGGCACCGGTGCGCGGCGCCAGACCGACGATGCCTTCGCTGCGGCCGGGCTGCCGCATGCGGTGCGCTTCGAGGTCAACCTGATGGAACTGGTGGAACGCTTCGTGCGCCAGGGCCTGGCGATCGGCATCGTGCCGGTGTCGATCGCCGCCGGCTTCCAGCACGTGCAGCAGGTGCCGCTGCAGCCCACGCCCACGCGCCGCGTGCACCTGGTCTGGCAGCGCCTGCCGACCCCGGCCGCGCGTGCCTTCGTGCAGGCCGTGCTCAGCCGCGCAGGCGCAGGCTCAGGCCCTTGAGGAAGTTGCGCAGCATCTGGTCCAGGCAGCGCCGGTAGTTGGTGTGGCCGGGCTGGCGGAACAGCGCGCCCACTTCCGACTTGGACACACGGAAGCCGGCACTGGCGAAGATCTCCATCAGGTCCACATCGCGCAGCTGGAAGGCCACGCGCAGCTTCTTCAACACCAGGTTGTTGTCGATGCGGGTTTCCACCGGGCGCAGCGGCTGGCTTTCGTCGCGGCCGCGCAGGTGCACGATCAGGCCATCCAGGAAATGCGCCAAGGCACTGTCGCCCATCGCCTGGAAGCCGGGCTCGTCCTCGCGCAGCAGCCAGGCTTTCACCTGCTCGTTATCCACGGCGAACGCCGGGTCGGCCATCTGGCACAGGGTCACCACGTGGTGGTCGCCCAGATCCAGGGAATAGCGCACGCTGCGCAGGACATCGTTGTTGATCATGGCCCATTGTACCGGCCTGGCCGCTGTCACCGGACTGTCACCGGATTGCAGCATCGTGGGCGCTCTCCCGCACAGGTCCTCGCGATGCGCCGGTTCGTTCTCTCTGCCCTGCTGCTGGCAAGCAGCTTCAGCGCCAGCGCGCAGGCCCCGTACGTACCGCTGGAACAGCGGCTGAGCGCGGCGCAGCTGGCCGAGATCGGGCTCAGCCCGGCACAGCTGCAGGCGCTGAACCACGCGCTGCGCCAGGCCGAAGGGCCGGGGCCGGAAACCCGCACCGCCGCCGCGCCGGTGCCGGCGGGCGTCCCCGCGCCGGCCGCCATGCACCTGGGGCTGGAAGAGGGCCCGGTGAGCGCGCGGCTGGTGGGCGAGGTGGCCGGCTGGGCGCCGGGCACCGTGTTCACTCTGGACAACGGCCAGCAATGGCAGGTCATGAAGGGCCAGATGAAGTTGCGCGCGCCGCTGCAGGCGCCGCAGATCGAAGTGATACCGGGCATTGCCGGGCGCTGGTTCCTGCAGGTCGATGAAGACCTGCCCAAGGCGCGGGTGTTCCGCCTGCGCTGAGCGATGCCGGGGTCGGATCCCGGTGCCAAGGGCTCCGGGCGCTGACCCCAACCCGGGCATCCCGCCGGCACCCCGGCCCGATATGGCAAACGCAGGCGGCGGCCGACGGTGCCAGAATGGGGGTCTGGTTCCCCACGGAGTTGTCTGCATGACCCGCACCGTCCTGATTACCGGCGCCACGTCCGGCTTCGGCGCCGCCGCCGTCCATCGCTTCGCCCAGGCCGGGTGGAAGGTGATCGCCACCGGCCGCCGAGGTGAGCGCCTGCAGCCGCTGGTCGACCGCTACGGCAAGGACGTGGTGCACGCGGCGGTGTTCGACGTGCGCGATCCGGTGGCGATGGAGGCCGCGCTGCTGGCCCTGCCACCGGCCTTTGGCGATATCGATCTGCTGGTGAACAACGCCGGCCTCGCCCAGGGCACGGCGCCCGCGCAGAGCGCCAGTCTGAAGGACTGGACCACCATGATCGATACCAATATCACCGCGCTGGTCACGCTCACCCACCGCCTGCTGCCGCAGCTGGTGGAGCGCAAGGGCGCGATCATCAACATTTCTTCAGTGGCCGGGGTCTACCCGTACCCGGGCGGCAACGCCTACGGCGGCACCAAGGCCTTCGTCAGCCAGTTCTCGCTGGGCCTGCGTTCGGACCTGCACGGCACCGGCGTGCGCGTGACCACCATCGAGCCTGGCATGGCCGAAACCGAGTTCACCGTGGTGCGCACCCATGGCGACCAGGCCGCCTCGGACAAGCTGTACACCGGCGCCAACCCGATGACCGCCGAAGACATCGCCGAACAGATCTTCTGGGTGGCCACGCTGCCGCCGCACCTGAACATCAATCGGCTGGAGCTGATGCCGGTCAGCCAGTCGTTCGCCGGCTTCCAGGTCGCCCGCGGGTTGTAGAGTCTAGCCATGCTCGACTGCGCCATTGCCATCGTAGAGTCGAGCTTGCTCGACTGATTTCAACGGCAGTCGAGCAAGCTCGACTCTACAAAAGCAAAAAGCCGGGCATTGCCCGGCTTTTCAACTCACTGCGCCTTGATCGCCATCGCCTGCAGCCCGGTGCCATCCAGCTTCTGCTTGGCTTCGGCCAGCTCGCCGGCGCTGCCGTACGGCCCCATGCGCACGCGGTACACGGTCTTGCCGTTGATCTGCGCCGATTCCACGCGTGCGGCCAGGCCCATCATGGCCAGCTTGGCCTTGGTCGCCTCCGCATCGCCAGACGCACCGAAGGCGCCGGCCTGCAGGATGTAGCGGGTGTTGTCAGCGGCGGCCACCGGTGCCGCAGCCGCAGCCGGCGGCTGCGCCGCGGTTTCGGTGCGTACCGGTGCGGTGGCCGGCGGGGTCGCCGCTGCCGCCGCGGGGCGTTCACTCAACGGCGCCGGCAGCGGGCGTTCGCTGGCGGCAACTACAGCGGTGCTGGCCACGCTGGCCGTTGCCACCGGCGCGGCAGCCGGTGCCGCCGCAGGCGCAGCCGGAACCGGCTTGCCTTCCAGTGCCGCCTGCGCGCGCTGCGCCTCGGCCTTGGCCCGGCGCAGTTCCTCGGCCCGCGCGCTGGCGGCCAGTTCGGCGTCGGACATCTCCACTTCCTTGCCCGGCAGCAGGGTGTAGAAGTCGTACTGGGTGGCGGCCGGCTTTTCCGGTTCAGCCGGCTTGGTGGCAGCGGCCGGCGAGGCCGGCTGGCTGCCGACATCGGCATCGGCGTCGGCCACCGGGGCCGGCTGCGCGTTCGGGTTCGGCTGCGGCCCGGCACGCAGGAAACCATCGCCTTCGCCCTTGAACAGATTGGGCGCCGCCAAAAACACCACGGCGGCAATGGCCACACCGGCCACCAGCCACACCCATCCGGGCGTGCCCTGGCTGCTGCTGTTGCGCCTGGCCTGTGTTTTGCCGCGTCGTGCTGCCATGTCTACTGCTTCTCCGGGGGATTACATTTTTTCCGGGGCGCTGACGCCCAGGAGGTCGAGGCCGTTGGCCAGCACCTGCCGTGCCGCGTTGGCCAGGGCCAGGCGTGCATCCAGCTCGGACTGATCCAGTTCGAGGATCTTCTTGCTCTGATACCACGTGTGGAAGGCGTGTGCCAGTTCGCGCAGGTACTGCGCCACCAGGTGCGGTTCCATCAACGTGCCGGCCGATTCCACCACTTCCGGGTAGCGCGACATTTCCACCATCAGCCACAGCGAGGCTTCGTCGTCCAGCGTGGTCAGACCGGCCAGGCCGGAGCTGGGCGAATGGGTGATGCCCTTTTCCTGGGCCTGGCGCAGCAGGCTGCACACGCGTGCATGCGCGTACTGCACGTAGAACACCGGGTTGTCGTTGCTCTGCTGGCGAGCCAGGTCGATGTCGAAGGTCAGCTGCGAATCGGGCTTGCGCGCGATCAGGAACCAACGGGTGGCATCACGGCCGGCTTCGTCGATCAGGTCGCGCAGGGTGAAGTAGCTGCCGGCACGCTTGGACAGCTTCACTTCTTCGCCGCCACGCATCACCGTCACCATCTGGTGCAGCACATACTCAGGCCAGCCCTGCGGAATACCCACTTCCATGGCCTGCAGGCCGGCGCGCACGCGCGCCAGCGAACCGTGGTGGTCGGCACCCAGTTCAGTGATCGCGCGCTCGTAGCCACGCTGCCACTTGGACAGGTGGTAGGCCACGTCCGGCACGAAGTAGGTGAAGGTGCCGTCGGACTTGCGCATCACGCGGTCCTTGTCGTCACCGAAGTCGGTGCTGCGCAGCCACAGTGCGCCGCCTTCCTCGTAGGTGTGGCCCGAGGCCTGCAGCTTGGCCACCGCTTCGGCCACCTTGCCGTCGGCGTACAGCGAGCTTTCCAGGAAGTAGATGTCGAAATCCACGCCGAACGCGGCCAGGTCCAGGTTCTGCTCGTTGCGCAGGTAGGCCACGGCAAAGCGACGGATGGCCTGCAGGTCGTCCGGGTCCTTGGCGCCGACCACGGTGGTGCCTTCCAGGTCCACGCTGGCGCCGGCCATGTAGGCGCGACCCACATCGGCAATGTATTCACCGCGGTAGCCGCCTTCGGGCCAACCGTCCTGGTCGGGGGCGATGCCCTTCACGCGGGCCTGGGTGGACAGCGCCAGGTTTTCGATCTGCACGCCGGCGTCGTTGTAATAGAACTCGCGCTTGGCGTTCCAGCCGTTGGCATCCAGCACGCGGGCAATGCAGTCGCCGATGGCCGCCGCGCGGCCGTGGCCGACATGCAGCGGGCCGGTCGGGTTGGCCGACACATACTCCACGCCCACCGTGCGGCCATTGCCGGACAGGTTGCGGCCGTAGTCGTGGGCCTCCTTCAGCACCAGCGCGGCTTCGCGCTGGTAGGCGGCCGGGGCCAGGTGGAAATTGATGAAGCCCGGGCCGGCGATCTCGACCTTGCTGACGTCCTCGCTGCGCGGCAGTGCGTCCACCAGCGCCTGCGCCACGGCACGCGGGTTGCTGCGCGCGGCCTTGGCCAGCAGCATGGCGGCGTTGGTGGCGAAGTCGCCATGCTCGCGGGTCTTCGGGCGTTCGACCACGAAGTCCGGCGTCAGGGTGTCGGCGGGCAGGGTGCCATTGGCGCGCAAGGCTTCGATGCCTTGGTTGATCAGGGCGCGGAGGAGATTTTTCACGAGGCCTGCTGTGAGAATGAGCGGCGGAATCGCCCATTTTAGCGCAGATACCGGTCAACCCGCTGACCGGGCGCCTCCGGCCGGGGCTGCCGCCGTGGCCGGTTCAGCCGGGCAGGCGGGCGTTCACCTTTGGCAGAAGACCCCGTTCAGCAAACGACATCGGGCGCCCTTCGCCAACCACGAAGTGGTCCAGCAGGCGCACGTCCACCATGGCCAGGGCCTGCTGCAGTTCGCGGGTGATGCGGATATCGGCGGCCGACGGTTCAGGATCGCCGGAGGGGTGGTTGTGGCTGAGAATGACCGCCGCAGCGTTATGCAGCAGGGCCCGGCGTACCACTTCGCGCGGGTAGACCGGGGCGGCATTGATCGTGCCCTGGAACAATTCCTCGCAGGCCAGCAGGCGGTGGCGGTTGTCCAGGAACAGGGCCATGAAGATTTCCCGGGGCTGGCCGCGCAGCCGGTGCTGCAGGTAGCGGCCCACGGCGCTGGGGTTCTCGCCCACGCAGTCGCCCTGCTGCAGCTCGGCGGCCAGGTAGCGCTGGGCCAGCTCCAGACCCGCGGCCAGGGTGCAGCTGCGCGCCGGGCCCAGCCCGGGCAGGCGGGTCAGTTCGGCGGGCGGGCGGTCCAGCAGCACCCGTAACGGGCCGTGGGCCTGCAGCAGGTCGCGCGCGGTCTGCACGGCGTCGCGTCCGCCAAAGCCCGAACCCAGGAACAGGGCAAGCAGTTCGGCATCGGACAGTGCGGCCGGACCGCGGGCCAGCAGCTTTTCGCGGGGGCGTTCGTTCTCGGGCCAGTCGAGGATGGTCATGGCCCATCGTGGCCGCCCGCGATCGGCGCGTGCATCGGTGCGTGCCGCGCGCTGGGGTGGGGCAAGCCCTCAATCGCGCTGGCGCTTCAGGTACTCGTACAGTTCCTGGTTGCTGTGCAGGCCCAGCTTGCGCTTGGCTTCGGCCTTCTGCCTGCTGATGGTCTTGGCGCTGCGGCCGCAATGGTCGGCGATGGCGTTCACGCTCAGACCCTCGGCCAGCAGCTGCATCACTTCCTGCTCGCGGGCCGACAGCGGCGAGGGTTCGCGCTGGAACATCAGGTCGCGTGACTGCAGGTGCCGGCGCAGCTGCTGGGAAACGAACACCTGCCCGCCCATGGCCGCATGCAGCGCCTGCGGCAGCTCGGCGAAATCGGCGGCCTTGTCGACCAGGCCATGCACGCCATCACGCAGCAGCCCATCCAGCAGGCCGGGATGGCGGGCGCCGGTCAGTACCACCACGGGCAGCTGTGGGTGCCGTTCGCGCAGGGCCGCCACCAGTTCCGGGCCATCCGGACCGGGGCCGGGCATGGCCAGGTCGGTCAGCACGGCATGGCAGCGGCGCTCGTCCACCAGGCGCAGCAGGCCGGCGCCATCGCAGGCGGCGCCGGCCACATCCAGACGGTGGCGTTCGAGCACGATGCGGATGCCGTGCAGGACCACCGGGTGGTCGTCGGCAATGATGATGCGCGGGTGCACGGCATGCTCCTGGGAAGACAGACGGCACACGCGGCGTGGCCACCTATGATTCTGCAAACAGCGCGGCCGCACAGGTATAGGAAAGTTCCGAATCGAACAATGGTCCGTGCGGAACTTCATGTGGTCATAACCCTATGTGCTGATAGCGGCCCGCTATGTGCGCCATGCACCGGGACGCTACCGCCCTTCGGGTAAGCTAGCGCCCTCGTTTGCACAGGAATTCCAGGTGGCTGATTCCCCCAACGCCTCCCCCGCGCCGGCCCGCGCGCTGGCGGGCCAGAAACTGCTGTTGTGCGTAGGCGGTGGTATCGCCGCGTACAAGGCCCTGGAACTGGTGCGGCGCCTGCGTGATGCCGGCGCCCTGGTGCAGGTGGCCATGACCGCCGGTGCGCAGCAGTTCGTCACCCCGCTCAGCTTCCAGGCGCTGTCCGGCCAGCCGACCCGCACCACGCTGTGGGACAGCGCGGCCGAGCAGGCCATGGGTCATATCGAACTGGCGCGCTGGGCCGACCGTATCGTGGTCGCCCCCGGCACCGCCGATCTGCTGGCCCGCCTGGCCCATGGCCACGCCGATGACCTGGTCAGCACGCTGTGCCTGGCCAGTACTGCGCCGCTCACTGTGTGCCCGGCCATGAACCACCGCATGTGGCTGCACCCGGCCACCCAGGCCAACATCGCCCTGCTGCGCCAGCGCGGTGCGCAGGTGATCGGCCCGGTGGACGGCCCGCTGGCCGAAGGCGAATCGGGCCCCGGTCGCCTGGCTGAACCGGGCGACATCGTGGCCGCGCTGGCCGCCGTGGGGGCGCCGCCGGTGGCCGAGGCCGCGCCGGAAACCCGCGCGCTGCAGGGCCTGCGCCTGCTCATCAGTGCCGGCCCGACCTATGAAGACATCGACCCGGTGCGCTACGTCGGCAACCGCAGCAGCGGCAAGATGGGCTTCGCCCTGGCCGCAGCGGCCGCCACGATGGGCGCGCAAGTGGTGCTGGTCAGCGGCCCGGTGCAGCTGCCCACGCCGGCCGGCGTGCAGCGGGTGGATGTGCGCTCGGCCGCGCAGATGCGCCAGGCTGTGCTGGACGCGTTGCCGGCAGACATCTACATCGGTGCCGCCGCCGTGTCCGATTACACCCCACGCCAGGTGGCCGCGCAGAAGCTGAAGAAGACCGCCGACAGCCAGTCGCTGGTGATCGAGCTGGTGCGCACCCCGGACATTCTGGCCGAGGTGGCCGCGCAGACCCAGGCCCTGAAGCTGGTGGTCGGCTTCGCCGCCGAAACCCACGATGTGGAGAAGTACGCGCGCGGCAAGCTGGTCGACAAGCGCCTGGACCTGGTGATCGCCAACCAGGTGGGCATCAGCGGCGGCGGCTTCGAAAGCGACAACAATGCCGCCACTGCCTTCTGGCAGGACGGCGAACAGGTATTCCCGGCCACCAGCAAGCGCGAACTGGCCGAACAACTGCTGGCGCTGATCGCGCGGAGGCTTACGGCATGACCCAGACGTTTTCCCCGCAGCCGCTGCAGGTGAAGCTGCTCGACCCGCGCTTCGGTGACAGCTGGCCGTTGCCGGCCTACGCCACCGAAGCCAGCGCCGGCATGGACCTGCGCGCGGCGCTGGAAACCGCACTGACCCTGCAGCCCGGCGATACCGCGCTGGTGCCCAGCGGCTTGGCCATCCATATTGCCGATCCCGGCCTGTGCGCGGTCATCCTGCCGCGCTCGGGCCTGGGCCACCGCCATGGCATCGTGCTGGGCAACGGCACCGGCCTGATCGATGCCGATTACCAGGGCCCGCTGCTGATCAGCGTCTGGAACCGCGGCCGCGAAGCCTTCACTATCGAACCGGGCGATCGCATCGCCCAGCTGGTCGTCGTTCCGATTGCCCGCGTCAGCCTGCAGGTGGTGGATACTTTCACCGACAGCGTGCGGGGAACGGGTGGATTCGGCCATACCGGGGTGCGTTGACGGGGGAGATCAATGAGCGGCAACGGGGAAGCGAAGCAGGCGAAGTCGTTGGGTCGGGGGGCACCGCTGCTGGGTGTGCTGCTGGTACTGCTGGCCGGGTGGTTCGGCTGGAGCGCAGTACAGCAGTGGCGACAGGCGGCCAACGGCGAGGCACTGGAAGCAGCTCGCGACCAGGCCGTGCAAGGGCTTCAGCAGGCCGCTGCCGGCCAGTTGCAGCAGTTGCAGAAGCATCTGCAGAGCGATCGCGTGCAGCAGGCGCTGCGTGCCGGCGATGCCGCCGCCGCGGCCCTGGCCCTGCGTGAAAGCTGGACCGGCGTGGAGCAGGTGGACGTGCTGGATGCCGACCTGGCCACCGCCTACGCAGACATGCCGGCGTTCGGTTACTCGCGGCTGGCCCTGCTGGAATCGGCGCTGGCAGACGGTAAGCCGGCCCTGCGCGTGGTGCGCGATGCGGGCGGCAACCGCCTGGGCCTGGCCGCCGCCGTCGAGCTGGGCAGCGCCGGCCCGGCCGTGGCCTATGTGCGCCAGCCGCTGCTGCGCCTGACCGCGCCGCTGGACCAGGTGCGTACCCCTGCCGACGGCTTCCTGGCCCTGCGCCAGGGCGGCCATGACATCGTGGCGCAGGGCGATGCCGGCCTGCGCGAGAGCGCCGAAGCACTGGCGCGCCCGGTGGCCGGTACCCCCCTGCGCTTGGCCGCGGCGGTACCCAACATCGAGGCCGGCCCACTGGGCCTGGGTGCGCTGGGCAGCGCCATCGTCGCGCTGCTGCTGCTGTTCATCGCCGTATTGCTGGTGGTCGGTCGCAACCGCTTGCCGAAGTCACTGCCGCTTCGCCGCACCGCCGCCAGCGAGGGCGACCAGGGCCCGACCCTGCGCGAGAGCCTGCAGATGTCCACCCCGCCGCCGTTGCTGGCCAGCGGCGATGAAGGTGATGCCGTCGCGCCGCCGCCGGTCCCGCCGGTGGCACTGGCCCCGGGCATTTTCCGCGCCTACGACATCCGTGGCGTGGTCGGCAGCGAACTGAACCCGAAGACCGCGGCCCTGATCGGCCAGGCCATCGGTACCGTGGCGCTGGAACAGGGCCTGCGCGAGGTGGTGATCGGCCGGGATGGGCGTCTGTCCGGCCCAGAACTGGCCGCCGCCCTGGCCGAGGGCCTGCGCCGCGCCGGCTGCTCGGTCATCGATATCGGCCTGGCCGCCACGCCGGTGGTCTACTTCGCCGCCTTCCATCTGCGCACTGGTACCTGCGTGGCCGTGACCGGCAGCCACAACCCGCCCGAATACAACGGCTTCAAGATCGTCATCGGCGGTGAAACCCTGTCTGGCGATGCGATCACCGATCTCTACCAGCGCATCAGCGAAGGCCGCCTGCAGCAGGCCGCCACCCCAGGCGACTACCAGCAGCGCGAGGTGGCAGCCGACTACATCCAGCGCATCGCCGACGACGTGCAGCTGGACCGTCCGCTGAAGGTCGTCGCCGACGCCGGCAACGGCGTGGCCGGTGCGTTCGCCCCGCAGTTGCTGGAAGCCATCGGTGCCGAGGTCATTCCGCTGTACTGCGATGTCGATGGCACCTTCCCCAACCACCATCCCGATCCGAGCGAGCCGGCCAACCTGGAAGACCTGGTGCAGACGGTCAAGCGCTTCGGTGCCGACCTGGGCGTGGCCTTCGATGGCGATGGCGACCGCCTGGGCGTGGTAACCGGCGAAGGGCGCATCATCTACGCCGACCGCCTGCTGATGCTGTTCGCCGCCGATGTGCTGATGCGCAATCCCGGCGCGATGGTCATCTACGACGTGAAATGCACCGGCAAGCTGTCCGATCACGTGCTGCGCAATGGCGGCAGCCCGTTGATGTGGAAGACCGGCCATTCGCTGATGAAGGCCAAGATGCGCGAGACCGACGCCGAACTGGCCGGCGAAATGAGCGGTCACTTCTTCTTCAAGGAACGCTGGTTCGGTTTCGACGATGGCCTGTACGCCGCCGCGCGCCTGCTGGAAATCCTGGCCCAGCGCGAGGAAACCCCGGACGAAGTGCTGGCCGAGCTGCCCGAAACCGTGGCCACGCCGGAACTGAAGGTGCCGGTGGCCGATGGCACGCCGCATGCGCTGGTGGCGATGCTGGTCGATGCGGCGCAGTCGGCGGAGTCGCCGTATACGGGCGGGCGCCTGTCGACCATCGATGGCCTGCGCGTGGACTTCCCCGACGGCTGGGGCCTGGTGCGGGCATCCAACACCACCCCGGTGCTGGTGCTGCGCTTTGAAGGCAACGACGAAGCCGCGCTGGAACGCGTCCAGGCGCTGTTCCGCAGCCAGCTGCAGACGGTACTGGGCGACACCCCGCTGGGGTTCTGACCGAACCTGGGGACCGGCCCATCCACGCATGGCGTGGATCTACCTGGTAGGTGCCGACCTTGGTCGGCACGCCTCACCCCTTGAACCTCAACCCCACGCCCGGTTCGGTGAACAGGTAACGCGAATCCAGCGCCGAATCGCCCAGCTTGTGCCGCAGCTTGCCCACCAGGATCCGCAGGTAATGGGTGTCGTGCTGGTGCGTCGGGCCCCAGATCTCCTGCAGGATCTGCGGCTGGGTCACCACCCGCCCGGCATTGCGCAGCAGCAGCGACAGCAGCGCGTACTCCTTGCGGGTCAAGGCCACCGGCTCGCCGTCCAGCGCCACTTCGCGGCGCACCAGGTCCACATGCAGGTGGCCATCGTCGAACACCGGCGGCGCGCCATCGCTGGGCACGCTGCGCGTGCGCAGCAGCGCGCGGACCCGCGCCATCAGTTCCTGGGTGCCGAACGGCTTGGTCACGTAGTCGTTGGCGCCGTTGTCCAGCGCCCGCACCTTCTCGGCCTCGCCGGCGCGCACGGTCAGCATGATCACCGGCACCTGGCTCCATTGCCGCAGCTGCTGCAGCACCTCGTGCCCTTCCATGTCCGGCAGGCCGATATCCAGGATCACCAGGTCCATGTCCTCGCTGGCCGCCAGTTGCAGGCCTTCCTCGCCACTGGCGGCCTGCCGTACCTGGTAGCCCTGCGCACGCAGGCTGATGTCCAGGAAACGGCGGATCTGGGTTTCATCGTCGATCACCAGCACGCGTGCGGCCGGCACGCTGGCGTCAGTCGGCATCGGGCTCATCGTGGTCAGCAGGTTTCAGCAAGGGCAGGGTGATGCGGATCAGGGTACCGCAGCCGTCGCGCCCGGGCAGCGCCTGCACGCTGCCGCCGTGGGCGCCGATCATGCCCTGGCAGATGGCCAGGCCCAGGCCGGTGCCATGGCGGCCGCGGTCGCCGCGTTCCACGCTGTAGAACATGTCGAAGATGCGCGTGCGCTCGTCATCGGGAATGCCCGGCCCGGCATCGATCACGTCGATCTGCAGCTGGCCGTCGGCCAACCGTGCCTGCACCTGTACGGCAGCGCCGGGGGGCGAGAACTTCGCCGCGTTCTCCATCACGTTGAACACGGCCTGTTCCACCAGCGCCGGGTGAACCCAGATCGGCGCCAGCGTGGCCGGAATGTCCAGCTGCAGGCGCACCTGCGGCTGGTAGCGCTGCAGGCGCCGCGCCGCCGAACCGATCAGCTCGTCCACGCCGATCCAGTCGCGGTTGATCTGCAGCCCGTCATGGCCCAGGCGGGTCATGTCCAACAGGTTCTGGATGTAGCGGTCCAGCCGTTCGCCCTCCACCTGGATGGTGTCCAGCAGGGCCCGCCGGTCGGCGCCGTCCATCGCATCGCCATAGCTGGCCAGGCTGTCGGCCGAGCCGATCATCGCCGCCAGCGGCGAGCGCAGGTCGTGCGATACCGAAGACAGCAGGGCGGAGCGCAGGCGTTCGGTCTCGTTGCTTACGTGGGTCTGTTCCAGCTCGGCCACCAGGCGCGTGCGCAGCACGGCCTGGGCGATGTCATCCACCATGGCTTCGGCCAGTTGCCGCTGCTCGGGCAACAGCCGGGTGTCGGGCAGGTACAGGCCGGCCACGCCAAGGGCGCGGGCATCGCCATCCAGCAGTGGCAGGAACCACCACTGCGCACCCGCCAGCGTATCCGTGAAGCGGCCACCGGGCTGGCCGTGGCGCTGCGCCCAGTCGGCCGCCGCCAAGTCGGTGTCGCCGGGCAGCACGCGGCCGCCGGTGGCCGTGTCGGTGCCGATGCGCAGCCATGCCGGCACATCCAGGGCCTGCTGCAGGGCCTGGCGCCCCGCCTGCGCCACTTCGCCCGGCCCGGCCGCGCTGACCAGCTGCCGGCCCAGCTGCTGGCGCGCCCGCGCGTGGCGGTTGGCCGCACGCAGGGCAATCACCTGCATGCGCAGCCGCGATGCCAGGCGCCCCGCCACGAGCGCCGCGGCCAGGAACAGGAAAACGGTGATCACCCCTTGCCGCGCGCTGATGGCGAAGGTGAAGCGCGGCGCGATGAACAGGAAGTTGTAGGCCAGGAAGCACAGGATCGCGGCCAACGCGGCCACGCTGGCGCGGGTACGCGCGGCCACCAGCACCACCGCCACGATGAACACCATCGACAGGTCGGCCATGCCCACCCAGCGTTCGCCCAGCCACGCCACTGCGCAGGCCAGCGCGGTGGCAACCAGCGCCTGCACCGGCTCGTAGCTGATGCCGCGCATCGGCGGCAGCAGGCCCTCGCGGCGCGCACGGGCGCGCGCCTGCGGCGTGCTGATGATGGTGATCTCGTAATGCGCCCCGCGCTGGATCAGCTGCTGGGTCAGGGTACGGTTGAACATGCGGGCCAGGGGACGTTCGCGGGTACGGCCCAGCACCAGCGTCGAAATGCCGTTGTGCGCGGCATGGTCCAGTAGGGCATCGGCAATGCTGGAACCGTGCAGCAGCTCGGCCTCGCCACCCAGGCGTCGTGCCAGCGCGAACGCCGCATCGATCTCGCGGCGGGTGGCCTCGTCCTGGCGCCGGCCCTGCACGGTCACCACCGTCCACGGTGCGTCGCGGCGTTCGGCAATGCGCCGCGCCACCCGCACCAGGTATTCGCTCTGGCCACCGCCATCGATGGCCACCAGTACGCCGCGGCGCAACGGCAGGTTCGCCTCGCCACGCGCGGCCCGGGTCTCGCGCAGGCTGCTGTCCACGCGGTCGGCGGCTTCCTGCATGGCCAGCTCGCGCAGCGCGGTCAGGTTGGCCGGCGAAAAGAACGCCTGCAGTGCCTGCGCGGCCTGCTCGGGCACGTACACCTTGCCCTGCTGCAGGCGCGCGATCAGTTCGCGCGGCGGCAGGTCCACCAGCACGATGTCGTGCAGGCGGTCCAGCACCACGTCGGGCACGGTCTCGCTCACCCGCACGCCGGTGATCCGCATCACCACATCGTTCAGGCTTTCCAGGTGCTGGATGTTCACCGTGGTCCAGACGTCGATGCCGGCATCCAGCAGTTCCATCACATCCTGCCAGCGCCGTTCGTGGCGGCTGCCGGGCACGTTGCGGTGGGCCAGTTCATCCACCAGCGCCAGCGCCGGCCGGCGTGCCAGCAGCGCATCCAGGTCCATCTCGTGCAAGGCGTGGCCGCGGTAGTCCACGTCCTTCAGTGGCAGCTGCGGCAGGCCGTCCAGCAGGGCCTGGGTTTCGGCGCGGCCGTGGGTTTCCACCAGCCCCACCAGCAGGTCCACGCCACGGCGGCGCTGTTCCTGTGCGCGGGCCAGCATGGCGTAGGTCTTGCCCACGCCCGGCGCTGCGCCGAGGAAAACGGTCAGCTTTCCGCCGGCTTCGCGCTGCAGGCCATGCACCAGTGCATCGGCCTGGCGGGTACGCGCATCAGGGGTTCGGGCCGCTGTCATGGTCACCGGTGGGCGCGCGGCCGTCGGGGCCGCACCGCGCTTCAGCCTGCGGGCGCCAGCCCTTTCAGTTCACGGTAGCGCTGCAGGGTGGTTTCGATCTCGGCCTTCAGTGCCACCTGCTGCTGTTCGAAACTGGCCTGCAGGCGCTGCTGCGAGCGCAGCTGCGCATGCCGCTGGCGGATCAGGTCGGCCTGCTTGTCAGCCACCGCGGCGCCGGCCAGTTCGCGATCACCGGCCGCGCCCAACAGCGCCACCAGCGAATCACGCAGGCTGGCCACGTTGTAGCGGGCGGTCTTCAGGTTGTTGTCCAGCACTTCCTGGCGTTCGCTGAACACGCGCCGCAGCGCATCTTCGTCGGAATAGGTCACCAGCATGGCCTGCTCGGTGCGCTGGCGGGTCAGCTCGGCCATCTTGTCCAGCTGGGTCTGCGCCGCCGCCGTGGAAGCGGCGGCACGTTCCTCATCGTTCAACGCGCGCTCGACCTGGGCATTGCGCAGGCCGCTGTTCACGTTGAATTCCTCACGCGCGTTGTTCACCGCGTCGGCCGGCAGCGCATCGCTGCAGATCCGTTCCTTGCCCTGGTTCCAGCAGTACAGCTTCTTTTCCGCCTTGCCGCTGGACTGCGCCAGGGCGGTAGCCGGAACCACCAGCAGCAGGCTGGCGGCAAGAATGGCAGGAACTCGGAACATGCGACCTTCCCCTGGGTCAGCGTGCGGAGCGGACGCCGTACTGGGCCCGATAGGCTTCCAGCGGCTGCCGGTAGCCCACAAGTTCCGGGTTTCCGGAGGCGAAATCAAGCAGATCGGCCAGGGTGGCCACCGCGATCACCGGAATGCCGGCTTCCTCGGCCACGGCCTGTGCAGCCGAACGGTGGTCGGCTTCCGAGGCGATCTCCTGGCGGTCCAGGGCCACCACGATGCCGGCCGGGGTGCCGCCGGCGGCGCGGATGATGGCCATGGCTTCGCGGATCGCGGTGCCGGCGGTGATCACATCGTCCACGATCAGTACGCGCTTGCCGGTCAGGTCGGCGCCGATCAGCTGGCCGCCTTCACCGTGGTCCTTCACTTCCTTGCGGTTGAACGACAGCGGCAGGTCGCGGCCGCGCTGGGCCAGTTCGCAGGCCATCGCGGTGGCCAGCGGAATGCCCTTGTAGGCCGGGCCGAAGACCACGTCGTACTTGATCCCGCTGGCGTCGATGGCATCGGCGTAGCAGGCGCCCAGCTGGGCCAGCAGCGAACCGGAATCGAACCGGCCGGCATTGAAGAAATAGGGGCTCAGGCGGCCGGACTTCAGGGTGAACTGGCCGAAGCGCAGGGCGTCGGCGGTCAGGGCCAGCTGCAGGAAACGGTGGCGATGGTCGCTCATCAAAACTCTGTTCATCATCATTTGGAGCATAAATCCTAATCCAGCTGGGCCTTTCGCGCTCGTCCGGCCCGCCGTGAAGGCCCGCCCGGCGGCCGTCGGCAGACTGCGCAGCCCCACGGGCAACCGGTATGCTTGCCCGGTTTCCCGCCGTAGGTTCTTCTGCATGCGCATCATCAGCTTCAACGCCAATGGCATCCGCTCGGCCGCCACCAAGGGCTTCCTCGACTGGTTCCGCGCCCAGGACGCCGACGTTCTGTGCATCCAGGAAACCAAGGCGCAGGAAGACCAGCTGACCGACCCGATGTTCCGCCCCGATGGCCACCACTGCTTCTACCGCGATGCCATCACCAAGAAGGGCTACAGCGGCGTGGCCATCTACAGCAAGCGCGAGCCCGACCAGGTCATCACCTCGCTGGGCTGGGCCCCGTTCGACGACGAAGGCCGCTACATCGAGGCCCGCTTCGGCAATCTCAGCGTGGTCTCCTTCTATATCCCTTCGGGCAGCTCGGGCGACCTGCGCCAGGGCTTCAAGTTCGAAGTGATGGAGTGGCTGCGGCCGATACTGGAAGAGTGGGCGCGCAATGGCCGCGACTACGTGCTGTGTGGCGACTGGAACATTGTCCGTTCGGCGCTGGACATCAAGAACTGGAAATCCAACCAGAAGAATTCCGGCTGCCTGCCCGAGGAGCGCGACTGGCTGAACGCCCTGTGCGCCGACCATGGGCAGGCGACCGATGTCGCTTCCGGCCGCGGCTGGGCCGACGCCTACCGCCTGCTCAACCCCACCGGCGAGGATTACACCTGGTGGAGCAACCGCGGCGCGGCCCGCGCCAACAACGTCGGTTGGCGCATCGATTACCAGTTCATCACCCCGGGCCTGCGTGACCGCCTGCGCAGCTGCTCGATCTACCGCGACGAGCGCTTCTCCGACCACGCGCCGTTCACCGTGGACTACGACCTGTGAGTGAGGCCGCTGCGGCGCCCAGCTACAAGGGTTGGGCCGGCATCAAGCGCGCCTTCGGCACGCCCTCGGCGCTGACCATGGCCCTGCTGGGCTTCGGCAGCGGCCTGCCGTTCCTGCTGATCGCCTCGCAAACCCTGTCCACCCGCCTGCGCGATGTCGGCCTGGACCTGGGCAGCATCGGCCTGATCAGCCTGGCCAGCTTTTTCTACCTGCTCAAGTTCGTGTGGGCGCCGTTGCTGGACCGGTACGCCTTCCCGCTGTTGGGCCGGCTCGGTCGTCGCCGCTCCTGGCTGCTGGTGTCGCAGGTGGCGGTGCTGGTCGGCCTGGTGGCGCTGGCCTTCGTGCGCCCCGAACAGGGCGTGTGGCCGCTGGTCGGCTGGGTGCTGGCCGCGTCGTTTGCCGGCGCCACCCAGGATTCGGTGGTCGATGCCTACCGCATCGAGATCGCCCCGCAGACCGCGCAGGCGGCCCTGGCGGCCACCTATACGCTGGGCTACCGCATCGGCCTGATCCTGGCCGGTGCCGGTGCGCTGTACCTGGCCCAGTTCGAAGGCTGGATCGTGGCCTACCTGGCCATGGCCGCGCTGATGCTGCTGCCGATCCTGGCCACCCTGTTCTGCCGCGAGCCCGACCGCCCGGCCAACGCGGTGCAGCGCCGCATCGACGTGGCCGAAGCCTTCGTACAGCCGATCACCAGCTTCTTCAGCCGCAACGGCATCGCCCTGGCACTGGGGCTGCTGGCCTTCGTGGGCCTGTTCAAGTTCCCCGACCAGGTGATCGGGGTCATGGCCGGCCCGTTCTATCTGGATTCGGGCTTCGACAAGGCCGACATCGCCACCGTGTCCAAGCTGTTCGGTGTGTGGATGGGCATTGGCGGCGCCTTCCTCGGCGGTATCGCGGTGGCCGCCTTCGGTTTCCGTCGCATGCTGCTGGTGGCCGCGCTGGGCGTGGCCCTGTCCAACCTGGCCTTCCTGCTGATGGCGCACAACCCCGGCCAGCTGTGGGCGTTCTATGCCGCGCTCAGCGCCGACAACCTGTTCCAGGGCTTCGCCGGCACCGTGCTGGTGGCCTTCATGTCCTCGCTCACCGACCGCAATTTCACCGCCACCCAGTACGCGCTGCTGGTGTCGCTGGCCAACCTGCCGGGCAAGTTCGTCGGTGGCGTGTCCGGTTACATCGTCGAAGCCAGCTCCTACAGCACCTTCTTCATGCTCAGCGCGGTCACCGTGGTGCCGACCCTGCTGCTGCTGGCCTGGCTGTGGCCGCGCATCCTGGATCGCGGGCCGCCGGCCGCGCCCTGATTGCCTGCACGCCCCGGCTGCGGGATGATCGCCACGTGCGCCGGGGGGGCGGTGCCTTGCGAACGGGGAGTGAGCATGGCCGACATAGTGCTGCGCGACGTCGATCCGCTGCTGCTGGAACGTATCCGGCGGGTGGCGGTCGCGCGCGGCTGGACCCACGAACAGACCTGCCAGGCGGTGCTGGAGCAGGGGCTGTTGAGCAGTGAACTGGAAGTGCGCTCGGGCTTTGGCGATCCCGAAGTGGATGCGCTGTCGGCGGCCATCGCCGCGCTGCAGGCCATGCCGGCCGGCCAAGGCTTCGATTGACCTGACACTTCGACGCCGGGCATGGCCCGGCGCTACCGCCACTTCACCGGGTGCATGATGTCGGGTAGCGCCGGGCCATGCCCGGCGGATGCCACCGGCCTCACGCCAGGTGAATCGCCCCCAGGATCCGCGGACCCTGCGCTCCGGTCACCGCCGGCAGGTTGCCCGGCACCCCCTCCATCGTGCGCTGGGCCAGCCAGGCAAAGCCCATCGCTTCCACGTATTCCGGGTCCAGCCCATGCCGCGCGCTGGATTCAACCTGCACGCCCGGCAGGCGCGCGGACAACCGCCGCATCAGCTGTGCGTTGTGTACGCCGCCACCGCAGACCAGCACCCGCCGCGTGCCCGGCTGCTGCGCCAGCAGCGCATCGGCCACGGTCATCGCGGTCAGCTCCAGCAGGGTGGCCTGCACATCGGCAGCACTGAACTGGCCCTCGCCCATGTGCGCTTCGGCCCAGGCCAAGTGGAACTGTTCGCGCCCGGTGCTCTTGGGCGGCGGCAGATCGAACCACGGGTCGGCCCGCCAGGCGGCCAGCAGGCTGTCATCCACCGCACCGCTGGCCGCAAACGCGCCATCGGCATCGAAGCTGCGGCCGGTATGGCGCTGGCACCACGCATCCATCAGTGCATTGGCCGGGCCGGTGTCGAAGCCGCGCACCGCCCCCTGCTGGGGAATCAGGGTCAGGTTGCCGATCCCCCCCAGGTTCAACACCGCGCGGTCTTCATCGGCAGCCCCCAGCATGGCCAGGTGGAAGGCGGGCATCAGCGGCGCGCCATGGCCGCCGGCCGCCACGTCGCGGCGGCGGAAGTCGCACACGGTGGTGATGCCGGTCAGCTCGGCAATCCGGTTGCCATCGCCCAGCTGCACGGTGAAGGCCGGGTCGGCCAGCGGCCGGTGGCGCACGGTCTGCCCGTGCGAGCCGATCGCCCGCACCTGCGCGCGGTCCACCCCGGCCTCGTCCAGCAGCTGGTTGGCCGCGCCGGCGAAGGCGATCGCGATCCGCGCATCCAGCTCGCCCAGCTCTTCCAGTGATTGCAGCGGGCCGCCTTCGCCCAGCGCCACCAGCCGTGCACGCAGCACCGGCTCCCAACGCGCGGTCAGCCCGTGTACGAAGTGGCAGCCGCCGGCAGCGGGGAACTGCACCAGGGCGGCGTCGATGCCATCGGCGCTGGTGCCCGACATCAGGCCAAGGTACAGGGGGGCGTTCGGGTCGGCGGCGGCGTTCATGGCGGGCATAAAAAAAGGACGTGGCAAGCTTGTGCTGCCACGTCCTTGTTCGTCAACGCAGGGGCTCAGCCGCGCTTGCGGGCCGGCGCCTTGGCATCCTTGGCGCTGGCCACCTCGGTGGCATCGGCCTCGCGCCTGGCGGGGGCAGGGCTGGCCTCGGCGTAGATCAGCTTTTCCATGCCCTGGATACGCGCCATGGCCGGTGCGGTCTGCGCGCGGAAGGCCACCAGTTCGGCACCCTTCAGCGGTTCAGGCGGCGGCATGGTCACCGTCAGCGGGTTGCGGTGCTGGCCATTCACGCGGAATTCGTAGTGCAGGTGCGGGCCGGTGGCCAGGCCGGTGGAGCCCACGTAGCCGATCACCGTGCCCTGGGCCACGCGCTGGCCGTTCTTGATGCCGGCAAAGCGCGACATGTGCCCGTACAGGGTGGTGTGGCCGCGGCCATGGTCCAGGATCACCACGTTGCCGTAGCCACGCTGCACGCCCACGAACTGCACGCGTGCATCACCGGCGGCCATGATCGGGGTGCCGGTGCGGGCGGCGTAGTCCACGCCCTTGTGCATGCGCATCTTGCCCAGCACCGGGTGCTTGCGCGCACCGAAGGTCGAGCTCAGGCGCGCGAAGGGAATCGGCATGCGGATGAAGCTCTTCTTCAGCGAACGGCCGTTGATGTCGTAGTACTCCGACTTGCCGTTGCGCTCGAAGCGGAAGCCCGAATAGGTCTTGCCGCCGGTGGTGAAGGTGGCCGCCAGGATCTTGCTGGTATCGACCTTCTCGCCTTCGCGCCAGGTCTCGTCCATCACCACGCTGAAGCGGTCGCCCGGCTGCAGGTCCTTCGAGAAATCGATGTCGTACTTGAAGATGTCGTCGGTCATCGTCGCGATCGCCGACGGCGACAGCCCGGCACGGCGTGCCGCGGCATACAGCGAACTGGTGATCTCGCCACTGGTGACCACCGTGCGCGTGGACGTCTCGCGCTGGGTCACCTTTTCCTTGATGTCATTGCCGGTCAGGCTCAGCTCCACCCGGTGCTCGCCATCGCGGTCGAAGCGGATGCTGCGCAGGTCGCCCGACAGCGGCATGTCGAAGGCGATCTCCGCGCCCGGTCGCAGCTTGGTCAGCGCGTCACGCGCGCCGGGGTGGTCCAGTACCCGGTGCAGGGTGCTGGCCGGAATGCCGGCCTGG
>NZ_JACVUD010000046.1:30000-32210 GCF_016624905.1 Stenotrophomonas sp. S49
AAAGCTAATCGAACCCGGAGATAGCTGGTTCTCCTCGAAAGCTATTTAGGTAGCGCCTCATATGTATCCTCTCGGGGGTAGAGCACTGTTATGGCTAGGGGGTCATCGCGACTTACCAAACCATTGCAAACTCCGAATACCGAGACGGACTGTATGGGAGACACACGGCGGGTGCTAACGTCCGTCGTGAAAAGGGAAACAACCCAGACCCACAGCTAAGGTCCCAAATTTTGTGCTAAGTGGAAAACCATGTGGAAAGGCACAGACAGCCAGGAGGTTGGCTTAGAAGCAGCCACCCTTTAAAGAAAGCGTAATAGCTCACTGGTCGAGTCGGTCTGCGGGGAAGATTTAACGGGGCTAAGCACAGAACCGAAGCTTGGGGTGCATAACTTTGTTATGCGCGGTAGAGGAGCGTTCCGTAAGCCGTTGAAGGTGGATTGAGAAGTCTGCTGGAGGTATCGGAAGTGCGAATGCTGACATGAGTAACGATAATGCGGGTGAAAAACCCGCACGCCGAAAGCCCAAGGTTTCCTTGCGCAACGTTAATCGGCGCAGGGTGAGTCGGCCCCTAAGGCGAGGACGAAAGTCGTAGTCGATGGGAAGCAGGTTAATATTCCTGCACCTCGCGTAAGTGCGATGGAGGGACGGAGAAGGTTAGGTGTACCAGGCGTTGGTTGTCCTGGGGAAAGGCGGTAGGTTTGGATCTTTGGCAAATCCGGGATCCTTTAAGACCGAGCACCGAGACGAGCCTTTATGGCGAAGTCACTGATACCACGCTTCCAGGAAAAGCTCCTAAGCTTCAGCTTACGCAGACCGTACCGTAAACCGACACAGGTGGGTAGGATGAGAATTCTCAGGCGCTTGAGAGAACTCGGGTGAAGGAACTAGGCAACATGGCACCGTAACTTCGGGAGAAGGTGCACCCTTGGTGGTGGCTCATGCGAGCATAAGCTACCGAGGGTCGCAGTAACCAGGCCGCTGCGACTGTTTATCAAAAACACAGCACTCTGCAAACACGAAAGTGGACGTATAGGGTGTGACGCCTGCCCGGTGCTGGAAGGTTAATTGATGGGGTCAGCCGCAAGGCGAAGCTCTTGATCGAAGCCCCAGTAAACGGCGGCCGTAACTATAACGGTCCTAAGGTAGCGAAATTCCTTGTCGGGTAAGTTCCGACCTGCACGAATGGCGTAACGACAGCGGCGCTGTCTCCACCCGAGACTCAGTGAAATTGAAATCGCTGTGAAGATGCAGCGTTCCCGTGGCAAGACGGAAAGACCCCGTGAACCTTTACTATAGCTTTACACTGAACGTTGAGTTCGTCTGTGTAGGATAGGTGGGAGGCTATGAAACTGTGGCGCTAGCTGCAGTGGAGCCATCCTTGAAATACCACCCTGTCGTGCTTGACGTTCTAACCTGGGCCCATTATCTGGGTCGGGGACCGTGTATGGTGGGTAGTTTGACTGGGGCGGTCTCCTCCTAAAGAGTAACGGAGGAGCTCGAAGGTACGCTCAGCGCGGTCGGACATCGCGCACTGTGTGCAAAGGCATAAGCGTGCTTGACTGCAAGATCGACGGATCAAGCAGGTAGGAAACTAGGACTTAGTGATCCGGTGGTTCTGTATGGAAGGGCCATCGCTCAACGGATAAAAGGTACTCCGGGGATAACAGGCTGATACCGCCCAAGAGTTCATATCGACGGCGGTGTTTGGCACCTCGATGTCGGCTCATCACATCCTGGGGCTGTAGTCGGTCCCAAGGGTATGGCTGTTCGCCATTTAAAGTGGTACGCGAGCTGGGTTCAGAACGTCGTGAGACAGTTCGGTCCCTATCTGCCATGGGCGTTGGAGATTTGAGAGGGGCTGCTCCTAGTACGAGAGGACCGGAGTGGACGAACCTCTGGTGTTCCGGTTGTCACGCCAGTGGCATTGCCGGGTAGCTATGTTCGGAAGCGATAACCGCTGAAAGCATCTAAGCGGGAAGCGCGCCTCAAGATGAGATCTCCCGGGGCACAAGCCCCCTGAAGGAACCATGTAGACTACGTGGTTGATAGGTCAGGTGTGTAAGCGCAGCAATGCGTTGAGCTAACTGATACTAATGATCCGTGCGGCTTGACCATATAACCTCAAGTTGCCTTGGCTTTACGACAGCGTCGTAAGAGCATCCAAGTGCACGCTACGTCACAAGAACTATGCGAGGCTGGCGCCTTGTCCC
>NZ_JACVUD010000047.1:0-31168 GCF_016624905.1 Stenotrophomonas sp. S49
CCCCCCCCTGGGGGGGGGCCCCCCCCCACCCCCCCCCCACCCCCCCCCCCCCCCCCCCGACTCTACGAAACTGCGGCGCTGTGCGTCCGTGCCGGCATTCAATCACGCGCTGGTCAAGGCAATTTCCAAACCCACCCACGCCACGAACGCGCCCAGCAGGATCGCACCTTCCACGCGGCTGATCTTCAGATCGCCGCGCAGCATCGGGTACAGCACCAGCGCGAAGGCCAGCAGCGCCGGCAGTTCCAGGCGCACGAACGAGGCCGGCAGTGCCAGCGGCTGCAGCAGGCCCATCGCGCCGATCACCAGCAGCAGGTTCACCACGCTGGAACCCAGCACGTGGCCCAGCACCATGTCGCCGTGGCCACGACGCGCGGCGGCGATGGCTGCGGCCACCTCCGGCAGTGCGGTGCCGATTGCCACCGGCAGCAGGCCCACCAGCAACGGGGACCAGCCCAGGGCGGTGCCGAAGTCCGCCGCCGCACCAACCACCAGGCGCGCGCCCCAGTACAGTGTCAGCGCGGCGATCAGCACCCGCAGCACGTTCAACGGCAGGCTGGTGCGGCTGAGCGCGGATTCGGCGATGACCGCCTGCACTTCAGGCCCCTCCACGCGGCCGCGGCGCAGCAGAACCGCCTGCACCACAACAAATGCGGCCACCAGTGCACCGGCCTCCCAGCGCTGCAGGCGGCCATCCAGGCCGAACACCATCATCAGCAGCGCCGCGGCCAGCAATGACCACCACAGCACGGTCTGCAGGCGCGCGCGCAGCAGCAACGGCGCGGCAATGGCGGCCACGGCCAGGGTCAGGCCCAGGTTGGCGATGCTGCTGCCCATCGCGTTGCCCAGCGCCAGTTCGGGCTGGCCGACCAGCAACGCGCGCGCGTTGACCGCCAGCTCCGGCAGCGAGGTGGCCACGCCGAGCAGCAACAGGCCGGCGGTGAAGGCACTGGCGCCGAAGCGCTGGGCCAGGCCGGCTACGGCCTTGACGATGGAGTCCCCGCCCAGGGCCAGCAACAGCAGGCCGAGCAGGAACCAGGCAATGGCTATGACGATCATCGAGCACTCCCCAGCGGTCGTGGCGCGATTCTACGCGCGGCGCCCCGCTACCGGGACGCCGCAGATCAAGGTTCAGCCGCAGCCTTCGGCGTAATCCACCTGCGGGGTCTTGCCCACCCGCCAGCCACCCACCTTGCCGTCGGCGCCCAGCGCGAAGTCGACCACCGCCCCGCCCTCCTGCGCCGGGCGCACCCGCAGGTGCTGGGCCTTGTCGTCGTACTTGTCCGGCACCACGTCGCCGCGATCCGGGTACAGGGTCTGCAGCTCGCCCAGGGTCATGCCCACCCGGCCACCGCCGGGGGCGACGATGGCGCTGCTGCGCACGTCATAGCGCACCAGCTTGCGGCCTTCGATCATCAGGCGCGGGTCCTCAGCATCCTGCGGGCGCAGGAAGTAGCAGCCGTCATTGCTGTCATCGGCCGGCAGCGGCTTGCCGGCGGCATCGGTGCCCAGCCCCTGCAGGGGGCTGCCATAGCCGCTGCGCACCTCGGCAATGCCGGCACCCAGCATCACGCCGCCAAAGCCGTCCAGCCGCGCCGGGCTGTCACTGCGCGGGTCCACCGGCGAAGCCGTGGCCAGGTCGGCATCGGCGGGCACCGAGGCATCCTTGGCCGGGGCAGTGGCGGCAGGTTCGGCCGGTGCGGTCGGTTCCGGGGTGCGGTTGCAGGCGGCCAGCGACAACAGCAGCAGGCCAGCCAGGGGCAGGTGTTTCATGGGTGGTTTCCTGGGCACGGTGTGCAGGCACGCTAGCGCAGCGCGCGTGCAGGCGCTGCATTGTCATCGCCGTTTCATGCCGCGCGTTCAGGCTCGGCGTGCACCGACTTGGCTGTCCTTCCATGCAACCGCGCAAGACCGACCTCGCCCGAACCGCGCTGCAGGCCCACCGCGCACCGCTGGACATGCGCCAGCGCCGGCTGCTGATCCTGTGCGATGGCCAGCGCAGCATTGCCGATCTGACCGGCCTGATCGGCCAGGAGGCACCGGCGATGGTGATCCAGCTGATCCAGGGGGGCTATCTGCAGACCGGGCCGGAAGCGACAGTCGCTGCGCCTCCAGCGGTACCGGTCGCGCGGGATCCTGCGCCGGTCCCGGCCGGGGTCGAGCGCCGCCGCTCGTTGGCGGCCGCGCGCATCTACCTGCTGGGCATTCTGGAAATGCAGCGCAATGCACAGGCCGCGGCGTTGTTCCGCGACCTGCAGCAGGCGCGCGCGGAAGACCAGGTGCTGGCGGTGCTGCGTGCGGCGCTGGGTGTGCTGCCTGGCATGACCTCCGAGGGCTATTGCCAGCGCGTGCGGCAGCGGTTGTTGGAGGCGTTGCCGTTGGAGCATTGCGACGCCTTCGCGGCCACGGCGTAGCAGCGACCGGGTAGAGTCGACCGTTGGTCGACTGCTCTTGCCTGCAAATCCCGCGCTGCGCGCGTTGGTCGACCAACGGTCGACTCTACCCCGCCTGCCCTGCCGGCCCCTACGCCGAACGGAAATTGTTGCGCAAGCCGTTCCAGCACTGCTGGTAGTCGCCTTGGCGATGCGCTGCAGCCAGCGCCTGTGCGCTGGGACGAATCACCGCGCGGGTCTCGAACATGAAGGCCATGGTGTCCTTGATGACATCGGCCTTGGACAGGTCGGCGTTGGACGCCTTGTCGAAGGTCGGCGCATCGGGGCCATGCCCGCTCATGCAGTTGTGCAGCGACGCACCGCCGGGCACGAAACCTTCGGCCTTCGCGTCATAGGCGCCGTGCACCAGGCCCATGAATTCGCTGGCGATGTTGCGGTGGAACCACGGCGGGCGGAAGGTGTTCTGCGCCACCAGCCAGCGCGGCGGGAAGATGGCGAAATCCATGTTGCTGGTGCCGGGCGTGTCGCTGGGCGAATGCAGCACGAGGAAGATGGACGGGTCCGGGTGGTCGTAGCTGATCGAGCCGATGGTGTTGAAGCGGCGCAGGTCGTAGCGGTACGGCGCGTAGTTGCCGTGCCAGGCCACCACGTCCAGCGGTGAATGGTCGATGGGCGCGCGCCACAGGCGGCCGTCGAACTTGGCGATCAGCTCGAAGTCGCCGTCGATGTCCTCGAAGGCGGCATGCGGGGTTTCGAAGTCGCGCGGGTTGGCCAGGCCATTGGCACCGATCGGGCCCAGGTCCGGCAGCTTCAGCAATGCGCCATGGTTTTCGCACACATAGCCGCGGCTGGGGCCGTCGGGCAGCTCGACGCGGAAGCGCACGCCGCGCGGAATCACCGCGATCTGCTGCGGCTCGATCTCGATCACGCCCAGCTCGGTCAGCAGGCGCAGCGCGCCCAGCTGCGGCACGATCAGCAGTTCGCCGTCGGCGCTGTAGAAGTAGCGGCCGACCATGTCCCGGTTGGCGGCATACAGGTGGATGCCGACGCCGGCGTGTGCATCGGGCGAACCGTTGCCGCCCATCGTGTACAGGCCTTCGACGAAATCGGTCGGCAGTTCCGGCAGCGGCAGCGGGCTCCAGCGCAGCTGGTTCGGCGATGCCGGCTGCGCGTTGTAATCGCATTGCAGCCGCGATTGCGCGAACGGGGTGAACTCGCCATGGGTCACCGCCGGGCGGATGCGGTACAGCCAGCTGCGGCGGTTGCTGCCGCGCGGCGCGGTGAACGCGGTACCCGACAGCTGTTCGGCGTAGAGGCCATGGGCCACCTTCTGCGGCGAATTCTGCCCGACCGGCAGTGCGCCGGGCACGGCCTCGGTGGCGAATTCGTTGCCGAAGCCGGACTGGTAGCCGCGGGCGGTGAGGGCGGTGGACATGGGGAGCTCCAGAGAACAGCGATGCCGGAACGGAAAGCCGCCGGGCATGGCCCGGCGCTACCGAAGGTGGTGCGTGCGGTGACCTTACAGCACGCCGCGGCGGATCTGGTCGCGCTCGATGCTTTCGAACAGCGCGGTGAAGTTGCCTTCGCCGAAGCCTTCGTTGCCCTTGCGCTGGATGATCTCGAAGAAGATCGGGCCGATGCAGTTCTGGGTGAAGATCTGCAGCAGCTTGCGCTGGTGGGTTTCCGGGTCGGCGTCGATCAGGATCTTGTTCCTGGCCAGGCGCGCCACGTCTTCACCGTGGTTGGGCACGCGCTGGTCGATCACGTCGAAGTAGGTCTCCGGCGTATCCAGGAAATCCACACCCTGCGCGCGCATGGCTTCGACGGTTTCATAGATGTTGTCGGTGAAGCAGGCGATGTGCTGGATGCCCTCGCCCTTGTAGGCGTCCAGGTATTCGTTGATCTGGCTCTTCGGATCGGACGATTCGTTCAGCGGAATGCGCACGATGCCGTCCGGTGCGGTCATCGCCTTGGACACCAGGCCGGTCTTCAGGCCCTTGATGTCGAAGTAGCGGATCTCGCGGAAGTTGAACAGGCGCTCGTAGTAATCCGACCACTGCTGCATGTTGCCGAAGTACAGGTTGTGGGTCAGGTGGTCGATGAAGGTCAGGCCGAAGCCGAACGGGTGCAGGTCGGCACCGGGCACGGCTTCGTAGTCGCCATCGAAGATGCTGCCGGCGGCGCCGTAGCGGTCCACCAGGTACAGCATACAATCGCCGATGCCCTTGATGACCGGTGCGTTGACGGCCTTGCTGTCCGGCTTGAAGGCCACCGCTTCAGCGCCGTTGCCCAGCGCGGTCTGGTAGACCTCAGCGCCCGGCTTCTGGAAGCGGATGGCGAAGCCGCAGGCACAGGGGCCGTGCTTTTCAGCAAAGTCGGCGGCGAACGAGTCGGGGTCTTCGTTGACCAGGAAGTTGACGTCGCCCTGGCGATAGACGGTAATCGGGCGCTGCTTGTGCTTGAGCACCGCGCTGAAGCCCATCTTGCGGAAGTAGTCGTGCAGTTCCTGGCCACGGCCGGCCGGGGCGGCGAATTCGACGAACTCGAAACCATCGATGCCCATCGGGTTTTCGAAGGTGGTGACCTGCATGCCGGGGTTCGGGTGCGAGGCGGTCGGGACGGCGGTATTCATGGCGTGGCTCCGAATCGGTGCCGCATCGGCACAAACCAGGTGCGGGCGGGGTTGGACCCGGCGAGAATGCAGGGTACGGACCCAACCTTTATAGTTACAACTGAAACCACCAGCAAGGTGCACCGCAGCATGAACCCAGCCGACCCCGCCTCTACCCGCGTGCGCGCCTCGCACGTCCTGCTCGACCTGGAACAGTTCCTGCCTTACCGGCTGAGCGTGCTGTCCAACCGGGTCAGCGGCAACATCGCCAAGCTGTACGGCGACCGCTATGGCCTGGCCATTCCCGAGTGGCGGGTGATCACCATTTTGGCGCTGTACCCGGGCTCGTCGGCCAGTGAGGTGTCCGACCGCACGGCCATGGACAAGGTGGCCGTCAGCCGGGCCGTGGCGCGGTTGCTGGAGCGCGGCTTCATCAAGCGCGAAACCCATGGCGATGACCGCCGCCGTTCGGTGCTGGCGCTGTCGGCGGCCGGCTTCGAGGTGTACGAAACCATTGCGCCGCTGGTGATCGAGATCACCCGCAAGCTGATGTCGGTGCTGAGCGAGGAAGAGGAGCAGCTGCTGGAAAAGCTGATCCTGCGGCTGGCCGGCGATGGCCTGGAGCGGATGGGCGAAGGGGTGTAACCGCACCTAGCCTGGCGTTGTTCCGGGGTCAGAGCCCTTTCCTGCGGAAAGGGATCCGACCCCGAGCAGGGTCAGCTCAGGTGCTTGCGCCGGGCATGGATCCACGGCACGGCCAGGGCGGCAATGGCGCCGCCAGCGAACCCCAGCGAGGCGGCCACGGTGGCCGCTTCCACCGCGCCCGGCAGGGCCAGCGCAGCGGTGACCAGCAACAGCGAAGGCAGGCCGACGAAGGTGCCCAGGAAGAAGGTCCAGCGCGGCGACCAGGTGTTGAGCTGCAGCAGGCTGACCGGCTGCCAGGCGTCGCCGGCGGTGTCCTCGGCAATCTTCGCCACCACCTTGGCCAGGTCCACTTCCGGCACCAGCTTGCCCGGGCGGGCCGCGGCAATGGCGTCAGCCACTGCGTCCACCGGCGGGAAACTGGCCGGCCACGCCGCCGGCGCCGTCACGCCGTAGGCGGTCAACAGCGGCACGCTCAGCCACGGGGCCAGCAGCGGCCGCAGCTTGCGCCGGCCGTGCACACACCAGATCTGCGGCTGGCCATGGGCGGTCACGCTGTACAGCGCCAGTTCGCCCGGCGGCGGATAGCCCAGCATGGTCACCCGTGCGGCCAGGCTGTCCTGGTCCATGGCACGCAGGAAGCCGGGGCGGCTGCGCCCTTCCTGCATCCAGGCCAGGCCCAGCGCGCCGACCAGCCAGGCTTCGGCCACATCCTTGCTGCCGGCGCTGGCGCGCTCGTCGCTGGCCAGGTACCAGGCCAGCGATTTCGGTTCGGCCACGTCCTGCACGCCCCAGCGGCTGTCATCGCCCAGCACGTGGCGCACCGGCAGGCGGGCCGGTGCGGTCTCACCGCGTTCGCCGGTCTGCAGAAACGGCAGCACGCCCTGGATGAAGCTGGACAGATCGATGGCACGCAGGCCACTGCCCTGCCATTCGGCGGGCAGCAGGCCGGTCAACTGGCCTTCGGCGGCCAGCCGGTCCAGGCGGGCCTTCTGCTCGACCAGTTTCTGCACGGCGCCCTTCAGCACCACGTTGTCGGGCAGTGCGATCTGCGGCAGGCGGTAGCGCGGCGGCGCAAGTTCCAGCGTGTCTTCGCCGGTTCCGGCATCGTCCAGCAGGGTTTCCTGCGCGGGCAGGCCTACGCCTTCGGGGGCCGCGCCGTCGGCCGGTGTGCTGGCGTGGTCGGGCGATCGGTCGGCGTGGTCGCTGTGCATGGGCGCTCCTGCGGGTGGGGGCCGCAGTCGAATCGACTGAGGTCCTTGTCGTTAGCGGCCATGGGGGGGATTTCTGTAACCGCTTGGCAGTCGAGCAAGCAGTGCAGTCGAGCATGGCTCGACTCTACAGTGGGGGCGTGGTCAGCGCGGGGGCGCCCACTTTTCCAGGAAGGCGATGAAGCGGGCGCGCTGGTAGCCCTTGCCCTCGCCCTTGGGCATTTCCAGTTCGCCAGTGAACTGCGACTGCAGCAGGGTGCCGTCGGCGTCCAGCACGAACAGGTGCGGGTAGCCCTTCACCTGCGGGTACTGCGACAGGAAGGCGGTGTTCTCGTTGTCTTCGCTGTAGTTCACCTTCATCCAGACGAAGTTGGCATCGCGCAGGCGGCGCACTTCGGCATCGCCTTCGATGAACTTGTCCATCAGGTGGCACCACGAACACCACTCGCCGCCCACGTCCAGGATGATGCGCTTGTTGCCGCGCTGCGCTTCCACCTTGGCCGTTTCCAGATCGGCCTGCGGGTCGCGCGCCGGGTCGAAGCTGGCGTTGAGGCCGGCAATGGCCGCGATATCGGCCGCCGCCGGGGTGTTGCCCGAGGCCACCGGCACGCTGGGGTCAGCGGCCGGTGGCTCGGTGGGGCGGGTATCCAGGGGCGGTGGGTTCGGCCGGTGCCGGCGGCGGTTGCTGGGAACAGGCGCTGATCAGCGCTGCACACATCACGGCCACCACGGCCCTGCCGAACGTTGTACGCATGCCCACTGCCCTCGCGATTACTTGACGCCGTGCATCAGCTTGTTGATCAGCGGCGCGATCAGGAACAGGACCACGCCCGAACCGATCAACGCCCAGAACCCGAAGGTATACCCCTTCAGTGCCGATTCGATCGTCATGCCACCTTCACCGCTGACCGCACCGGCGAAGATGCCCGACAGGTTGTTGCCGATGCCGGTGGACAGGAACCAGCCGCCCATGCCGAAGCCGACCAGGCGCACCGGGGCCAGCTTGGTCACCATCGACAGGCCGATGGGCGACAGGCACAGCTCACCCACCGACTGGATGACGTAGACCATGAACAGGGTCCAGAACGGGATCTTGCCGTCCACGACCATCTGCGACAGGGCGAACATCAGCAGGGCGAAGGCGGCGCCGTTGAACAGCAGGCCCAGGCCGAACTTGCGCGGGATGGACGGATTGGCGCGGCCCATGGCCACCCAGATCCAGGCAATGATCGGGGCCAGGGTGATGATGGCCACCGAGTTCACCGACTGGAACCACGCGGTCGGGAAGGTCCAGTCACCGAACTGGCGGTTGACGATGTTTTCGGCCAGGAAGGTGAACGAGCTGCCGGCCTGTTCGAAGAACATCCAGAACATCACGTTGAAGGCGAAGATGATCAGCATGGCGATCACGCGGTCGCGCTGCACCTTGCCCTCGCGGATGCCTTCCACCAGCAGCAGGATGGCCAGGGCGGTGAACATGGCGCCCAGGATCCAGGCCAGCGCGGTAGCACCGGTGGCCAGCAGGAAGTAGGCCACCGGAATGGCGACCACGGCACCGGCCAGCACCATCACGATGCGACCGAAGCCTTCGGCACCGACCGGCGGTGCGCCAATGCCCTTCAGGCCGGCACGACCGACGTAGAACCACACCAGCGAGATCAGCATGCCCACGCCCGAGGCGATGAACACGACCTTGTACGACGGCATTTCCGAGGTGCCGAACACCTTGCGCGCCAGCCATTCGGTCAGCACCGGGGCGATCATCGCGCCGATGTTGATGCCCATGTAGAAGATGGTGAAGCCGGAGTCGCGGCGTTCGTCCTTCAGGCCGTACAGCTTGCCCACCATGGTGGAGATGTTCGGCTTGAACAGCCCGTTGCCGACGATGATCGTGGCCAGGCCGAGCTTGAAGATGTGCTCCTGCGGCAGCGAGATCATGAACAGGCCGGCGGCCATGATGACCGCGCCGGTCAGGATCGAGCGCTGGTAGCCCAGCACCCGGTCGGCCACGTAGCCGCCGAAGATGGCCGCGGCGTAGACCAGCGCCAGGTAGGCGCCGTAGATGCGGCTGGCATCGCCTTCACCGGCGGCATTGCCGCTGTAGAACTGCGAGACGATGTACAGCACCAAGGCCCAGCGGATGCCGTAGAACGCAAAGCGTTCCCAGAATTCGGTCATGAACAGCATCCACAGCGGGCGCGGGTGGCCCAGCGTGGTCTTGAAGTCCGGCAGCGCCGGTTCTGGGGTGTTCGCAGTGGCGTCTAGGCTCATGCGGGTTTCCTGGTTCGGTGGATGGGCGGCACATCCGCTGTGCGCTGGAGCAACGCGCGAGGATCACCGACTTGTGGCGTTCACGTCAAATACACGCCGTTTGAGGCAGGTCACGACCTGCTCGCTGAACTTGCATCTGAAACGATCCAGCCGATCGCGGCAGGCCAAGCTGAATGGGGATCAGGCCTGATCTGCCGGGGGCCCGGCCTGCAGGGTGCTGCGCACCTGGAACAGTTCGGGGAAGAAGGTCAGCTCCAGCGCCTGTCGCAGGAAGCCCACGCCGGACGAGCCACCGGTGCCGCGCTTGAAGCCGATCACCCGCATCACCGTGCGCATGTGGCGGAAGCGCCAGAGCTGGAACGCGGTTTCCAGGTCCACCAGGTCCTCGCACAGCGAATACTCGCGCCAGTAGCGGTCGGTGTCCTGGTAGATGCGTTCGAACACCGGCTGCAGGGCATCGTCGGCCACGTGCGGCTGGGTCCAGTCGTGGCTGTCATACAGCGCGGGCACGGCGTGGCCGAAGCGGGCCAGGTACTTCAGGAATTCCTCGTACAGGCTGGGTGCTTCCAGCACGGTGCGCAGCTGCGCCTGGCCGGCCGGGTCATGCTCGAACACCTGCAGCATCTGCGCGTTCTTGTTGCCCAGCAGGAACTCGATGTAGCGGTACTGCAGCGACTGGAAGCCCGAGGACGGGCCCAGCACGTCGCGGAAGCCCATGTATTCGGACGGGGTCAGGGTTTCCAGCACCGACCACTGTTCGGTCAGCTGGCGCAGCACCTGCTTGCTGCGGGCCAGCACCTTGCGGCACTGCCAGACCTCGTCGCGCTGCAGAAAGCCGATCGCCGCACGCAGCTCGTGGCCCAGCAGCTTCAGCCACAGCTCCGAGGTCTGGTGCTGGATGATGAACAGCATCTCGTCGTGGTGCGGCGGGTTGGACAGCGGCTGCTGCGCGCTCAGCAGCTGGTCCAGCCGCAGGTAGCCGCCGTAGGTCAGGCGCCCCTGCAGATCGGTGTGGATGCCAGCTTCGAGATCGCGTTGGTTGTTGTCGACGGACATGGGCGGGACCAGATCAGGGTCGGCAAGGGTAGCGCGTTGCCGCCGCGCTGGCAGCGGCGCCCACCGTACCGGGGCGTGCGGTGGCCCGTGGAGCCAGCTGCGAGCCACCGGCTGCGCGTGGAACCGTTTGCGCCGTTGCACCAGCAGTCAGCCAAAGGCGTATTCTGATGCTTTGCAGCAACGACTGAATACGTTGTTGTTATTGGCCCCCCACCCGTCGGCAGGGGTACAACGGGGAATTGCCGTGTTGCGCCGCAGGAAGGCTATTTCGTACGCGTTCCTTAACATGGCGATTCATATCATTTGTAACTTCTCTGTCGAAGGTGCAGTACGCAATGACGGTAGCCGCCGAGTTCAAGATCGAATACCTGCAGTACCTGGACGCGGACGGCAAGCTCGTCCGCAACGACCTGCCCGAATCCCTGAAGGATCCGGCTGTCCTGGTGCCGCTGTTCAAGCAGATGCTGTACGTGCGCACGTTCGACAGCAAATCCATCGCACTGCAGCGCACCGGCAAGCTGGGCACCTATGCCGCCTGCCTGGGCCACGAGGCCGCGCACGTGGGCATTGGCGCCGCGATGAAGCAGGGTGACGTGTTCGCCCCCAGCTACCGCGAGTACGGCGCCATGTTCATGCGTGGCGTGCGCCCCTACGACGTGCTGATGTACTGGGGCGGCGACGAGCGCGGCAACGACTACACCGGCAACGCGGTGAAGGACTTCCCGTTCTGCGTGCCGATTTCCACCCAGTGCCTGCATGCCGCCGGCGCTGCGCTGAAGTTCAAGTTGAACAACGAAGCGCAGATCGCGGTGGCGGTGTGCGGCGATGGCGGCAGTTCCAAGACCGACTTCTACGCTGCACTCAATTCGGCCGGTGCCTACAAGCTGCCGCTGATCCTGTGCATCGTCAACAACGGTTGGGCCATCTCGGTGCCGCGCTCGGCCCAGACCGGTGCCGAAACGCTGGCGCAGAAGGGTCTGGCCGGCGGCCTGCACTGCCTGCAGGTGGACGGCAACGACCTTATTGCGGTGCTGGCCGCGATGGAACAGGCGCGCGAACGCGGCCTGGCCGGCGAAGGCGGCACGGTGCTGGAACTGATGACCTACCGCCTGTCCGACCACACCACCGCCGACGACGCCCGCCGCTACCGCGACGACGCCGAAGTGAAGGACGCCTGGACCCGCGAGCCGATGCTGCGCCTGCGCAAGTACCTGGTCGCCCAGGGCGTGTGGAGCGAAGCAGAAGAAAAGACCTGGGTCGAGCAGTGCGCGGCCAAGGTGGACGAGGAAGTGAACCAGTACCTCAACACCCCGGTGCAGCCGGTCGAGGCCATGTTCGACTACCTGTATGCCGACCCGCCGGCGGACCTGCTGGCCCAGCGCGCGGCTGCCATTGCCCTGGAGCAGCGCCATGGATGAGATCAAGCACGGCGCTTCCGCTTCCCAGGCCAATGCCGCCGACAGCGCCGCTGTCGCCGGTGGAGACATCGCAATGACCGCTACCCCCATCACCCTGATCGAAGCCATCACCCAGGCCCTGGCCTGGGAGCTGGAACACGACCCGTCGGTGCTGGTGCTGGGCGAGGACGTGGGCGTGAACGGCGGCGTGTTCCGCGCCACCGCCGGCCTGCAGCAGCGCTTCGGTTCGCAGCGCATCCTCGACACCCCGCTGGATGAAACCACCATTGCCGGCCTGACCGTCGGCCTGGCCGCACAGGGCATGAAGCCGGTGGCCGAAGCCCAGTTCGACGGCTTCGTCTACCCGATGGTGGACCACATCATCTGCCACGCCGCGCGCCTGCGTACCCGTACCCGTGGCCGCCTGCACTGCCCGATGGTGCTGCGCGTGCCGTGGGGCGGTGGCATCCGCGCGCCGGAACACCACAGCGAAGCCAACGAATCGATCTTCACCAACGTGCCGGGCCTGCGCGTGGTGCTGCCGTCCAGCCCGCAGCGTGCCTATGGCCTGCTGCTGGCCGCCATGCGCGATCCCGATCCGGTGATCTACATGGAACCCAAGCGCATCTACCGCCAGTACAAGGAAGTGGTCGTCAACGACGGCGAAGCGCTGCCGCTGGATGTCTGCTTCGTGCTGCGCGACGGCACCGACGTGACCCTGGTTGCCTGGGGCGCACAGGTGAAGGAAGCGCTGGAAGCGGCCGACAAGCTGGCCGGCGAAGGCATCAGCGCCGAGGTGATCGACGTGGCCACCCTGCGCCCGCTGGACTTTGCGACCATCGCCGAATCGGTGGCCAAGACCGGCCGCTGCGTGGTCGTGCAGGAAGCGCCGAAAACCGCAGGTTTCGGTGCCGAGATTGCCGCCCGCCTGGCCGAAGAATCGCTGTATGACCTGCTGGCCCCGGTCGAGCGCGTTACCGGCTACGACACCCACATTCCGCTGTTCCGTCTGGAAATGAAGTACCTGCCCAGCGTGGACCGGATCGTGACCGCGGCCAAGCGCGCGGTGGCGGCGGGCTGACATGCGGGCCCGCCTGCTGGGGGCTTACCGCAGCCAATATTCCAATCCGCTCCGGTTCCGCACCGGCCAGATCGTCGAAGTGGGTGTACGTGACGAAGAATGGCCGGCGTTTGCCTGGGTACGCAGCAACGATGGGCGCGCCGGTTGGGCGCCCGTCGCCTGGCTGCAGCCGCTGGACGAAGGTCGCGCCGAAGCCCTGCGCGACTACGACGCCCGCGAGCTGGATGTGGAAAGCGGCGAGATGGTGAAGCTGCATCACGAACATGGTGGGTGGTGGTGGTCCGAGCGCGCCAACGGCGCGACGGGCTGGCTGCCGGCCCGCGAACTGGAACTGCTGGAAGAGAACTGCACATGAGCCAGACCAAGAACTTCAACCTGCCCGACCTGGGCGAAGGCCTGCCGGACGCAACCATCGTGGAATGGTTCGTGAAGGAAGGCGATGTGATCAAGCTGGACGAACCGCTGGTGTCGATGGAAACGGCCAAGGCCGTGGTGGAAGTGCCCTCGCCGGTGTCCGGCAAGGTGCTGAAGCTGTCCGGCGCGGCCGGCGACATCATTCCCACCGGTTCGGTGCTGGCCAGCTTCGAGATCGACCCGAACCTGCCGCAGCGCGCCGATGGCCAAGACACCGGCCACAGCCACGGCCATGCGCCGGCACCGGCTGCTGCGGCACCGACCCCGCCGCCCATTCCGACTGCAGCCCCGGCCCCGGCCGTGGCCGAAGAAGCCAAGGCCGAGCGCGATGACGCCGGCACCGTGGTCGGCGCCATGCAGAGCTCCAACGCCGTACATACCGAACAGGCGCTGGCCGTCGGTGGCGTCAAGGCCGTGCCGGCCGTGCGTGCCACCGCGCGCAAGCTGGGCGTGGACCTGTCGCGCGTGCGTGCCACCGGTGCCGATGGCGCGGTGACCATGGCCGACGTGAAGCAGGCCGCTGCCAACGGCACCGCCAAGCTGGGCGCCGCCCCGGCACCGGTGGCTGCCGCTGCGTACGCTGCGCCGGCCCCGGCGCAGGTGTCGGCCCCGGTGCAGAGCGAAGCCCGCACCCCGCTGTCGGCTGCCGGCAAGCCCATGCGCACCCAGCCGCCGGGCGTGGTCGCCAAGGGCCAGCCGGAACCGCTGAAGGGCGTGCGCCGCAACATGGCGCGGGTGATGGCCGACGCGCACAGCAAGGTCGTGCCGACCACGCTGAACGACGACGCCGACATCCACGCCTGGCTGCCGGGCAACGACGTGACCGCGCGCCTGGTGCGTTCGATCGTGGTGGCCGCGCAGAAGGTGCCGGCCATGAATGCCTGGTTCGACGGTGAAGCACTGACCCGCACCCTGCACGCGCAGGTAGACATCGGCATTGCCGTGGACACCGACGACGGCCTGTTCGTGCCGGCCCTGCGCAACGCCGACATGCTCGACGCCCGCGGCATCCGCGAAGGCGTGAACCGTCTGCGCGAGCAGGTGGAATCGCGTTCCATTGCCGCCTCGGAACTGAGTGGCTACACCATCTCGCTGTCCAACTTCGGCATGTTCGCCGGCCGCTACGCCACCCCGGTGGTCGTGCCGCCGTGCGTGGCCATCGTCGGTGCCGGCCGTGCCCGCCACCAGATGACCCCGGTGATGGGCGGCGTGGAAGCGCACAAGGTCATCCCGCTGTCGGTCACCTTCGACCACCGCGCGGCGACCGGCGGTGAAGCAGCCCGCTTCCTGCGCGCGATGATGGACGACCTGGCGCTGGCCAGCTGATCGACCCATTGATGGGTGGGTGCTGACCGTTGGTTGGCAAATGAAATGACTGGTAGGTGCCAACCTTGGTTGGCACATGGGTTGGAGAAACGCCGGGCACTGCCCGGCGTTTTTTTGTGGGCGAAATGCGGCGATCCACTGCCTTGGCATTTGCCTTGGCATTTGCCTTGGCGTTTGCCTTGGCGTTTGCCTTGGCGTTTGCCTTGGCATTTGCCTTGGCCTTGGCATTTGCCTTGGCATTTGCCTTGGCCTTGGCATTTGCCTTGGTAGAGTCGAGCTTGCTCGACTGCTCTTCGCGAAAGGCAAAGGCAGTCGAGCAAGCTCGACGCTACCTCTCAGCCCACCAGATCCTGCGACGGCACGACATGCTCGCCCGGTGCCGGGGCCAGCGCGGCATCCACCAGTGCTTTGGCAATACGCTCGGCCGGGTTGATCCGCCAGGCCCGGGGCAGCACCGGATCCAACCCGCCCAGCACCTTCAGTGCGAACGCTTCGCCACGGCGCACCTGCTGGCGGTGCCCGCCAATCAAGCCGGGCCGCACCAGGGTGAGCGAGGCGAACTCCAGCGCCCGCAGGTCACGCTCCAGCTCGCCTTTCACCCGGCTGTAAAACACCGCCGAACGCGGGTTGGCCCCGGCCGCGGAATTCAGCACGAAGGCGCGGGCGCCCTGGGTGCGGGCCGCATTGGCGAAAGCCAGCGGGTAGTCGTGGTCGATCCGGTAGAACGCCTCGCGGCTGCCGGCCTGGGCCATGGTGCTGCCCAGGGCGCAGATCACCGCGTCCACCTGCGCCCAGTCCGGCGCCTCGGGCACAGCGTCGAAGGACAGCACCGGCGCGTGCAGCTTTGCATCGCGCAGCTCCAGCGGCCGCCGCGTGGGTGCCACCACGGCGCGGCAGCGCGGGTCGTCCAGCAGCATCGGCAGCGCCAACCCACCGACCAGCCCGGTCGCCCCCAGCAACATCACACGCATACCCACCCCCACTGCTGCATTCTGTGGCCCCATGCTATCCGTTCAAGCCGTGCGCGGCCGCGCCGATATGCTGGAACCAGCCCCTGCCATCCCCGGGATTCGCTCCATGACGGACCAGCCAGACCACCGCCCTGCCCCCGGCACCGCCCTTGGGCCGCCGGCGCGCGTCCGCGCGGTGGTGGACGATGGCCGGGCCGACCGGGTGGTGCTGCAGGGCGGCGGCGGCGTGGCCCTGCAGCAGCTGTTCGCCGGCGCCGATGCGCCCGAGCCGCTGCTGGCCGCCTTCGCCAACGGCATGGCCACCCTGCCCGGCGAGCTGGGCGACATGGGCGACCGCCTGCAGTCGGCCCAGGCCAGCGCCGATTGGCCGCGCTATGGCCGGGCCATGCGCCAGCTGATCGACAAGTACATCCGCACCATCGAACAGCACTCCCCCGATGGCCAGCCCGAAAGCCTGCGCCTGTCCGAACAGCTGCGGCTGCTGCTGGGCGGCGCGGTGGTGGCCCTGCTGCAGCACGACCCCGACCTGCGCGAGCAGGCCCAGGCCCTGGCAACGCGCCTGCGCCAGTGGCAGCCCGGCGTGGCGCTGGAACCCATTGAACAGGGCGTGCGCGAACTCGGCCACCAGGTGGGCGTGCGCGCGGAAAGCTGGCAGGAACAGCAGGCCCTGCTGCTGGAACTGTTCGCCCTGCTGCTGGAGAACGTGAGCGAACTGCTGGACGACCGCAGCTGGTTGCAGGGGCAGATCACCGCCGTGCAGCAGCTGCTGACCGGCCCGTTGGACACCGAAGCAGTGGAACGCACCCGCGCCGAACTGCGCGAAGTGATCTACAAGCAGGGGCTGCTGCGCCAGGGCATCGATGAATCCAAGGCCGCCATGCGCGGGCTGATGGGCGAGTTCATCGAACGCATGGATGGCATGGCCACCAGCACCGGCGAATACCACGACCGTATCGGCAGCTATGCCCTGCAGCTGCGCGAAGCACGCAGCATCGCCGATCTGAACCAGCTGCTGCAGGAGGTGATGCATGACACCGGCAAGGTGCAGCAGCAGGCCGCGCAGGCACGTGACCATCTGGCCAGCGCGCGCGCCGAGGTGGAACGCGCCGAACAGCGCATCACCGAACTGGAACAGGAACTGCGCGAGGCCGGAGACCTGGCCCGCATCGACCCGCTGACCCAGGCCCTGAACCGCCGCGGGCTGGACGAACTGCTGCAGCGCGAGCTGGCCCGTGCCGCGCGCAACAACACGCCGCTGGGGCTGGCGGTGATCGATCTGGACGATTTCCACCAGACCAACGAGGCCCACGGGCATGCCGGTGGCGACGCGCTGCTGCAGCACCTGGTGTCGGTGTGCCGACTGCTGCTGCGGGCCACCGATGGCGTGGCCCGCCTGGGCGGTGATGAATTCGTGCTGGTGCTGCCCGATGCGCAGGGCGCGGACAGCATGGCCACGGTCCAGCGTCTGCAGCGTTCACTGGCGCACCGTGTGCTGACCGTGCGCGACCAGCGCGTGCCGGTGCATTTCAGCGCTGGCTTGGCCCAGTGGCAGCCCGGCGACGATGCGCAGAGCCTGCTGCGGCGTGCCGATGATGCGCTGTACGAGGCCAAGCGCCACGGCAAGAACCGCGTGCAGGCGGGTTGATGCGATCCGCCGGGCATGGCCCGGCGCTACCGTGCGGGTGGTCGTGATGCGATCCGCAGGGCCTGACCCGGCGCTACCGTGCGGGTGGTGGTAGCGAGGGGCCATGCCCGGCGGCCATGGTCAGCGCCCGCGCAGCTTCTGCAAGCCGGTTACCGCGGCCAGCACGATGGCGCCGGCCACGATACCCACCACCATGTTCGCCGCCGCACTGATCAGCCAGCCCCACTGCCCTTCCCCGCCCATCGCCTGCACCGCATGGTGCAGCGCCGGGATGTTGTGCACCAGGATGCCGCCGCCCACCAGGAACATGGCGATGGTGCCGGCCACCGACAGGAACTTCATCAGCCACGGCGCCGAGCGCACCAGGCCCCGCCCGAACGCGGCTACCGCCCCGCCCTTGCGCGACAGGTACAGGCCCACGTCGTCCAGCTTCACGATGCCAGCCACCAGGCCATACACGAACACCGTCATCGCCAGCGCCACCACGGTCAGGGTCAGCACCTGCTGGGTGAACGAGGCCACCGCCACCACGCCCAGGGTCAGCACGATGATCTCGGCCGACAGGATGAAGTCGGTCCGGACCGCGCCCTTCACCTTGTCCTTTTCCCACGCCACCATGTCCACCTGTTCATCAGCCAGCGCCTTGCGACGTTCGGCCTGGTGCTCGGCGTCCTCGTCGGCGGAATGCAGGAAGCGGTGCGCCAGCTTTTCCACGCCTTCAAAGCACAGGAAGGCACCGCCGATCATCATCAGCGGCACGATCAGCGGCACGTTCCAGCCACGGCTGTGCAGCCAGGCTTCCAGCGCGCTGATCGCCAGCGCCGCCGGCACCAGGATCACCTTGTTCACCAGCGAGCCTTTGGCCACGGCCCACACCACCGGCAGCTCACGGTTGGCGTTCACGCCGGTGACCTGCTGCGCGTTCAGCGCCAGATCGTCGCCCAGCACGCCGGCGGTCTTCTTCGCGGCAACCTTGGTGAGGATCGAGACGTCGTCCAGCAGGGTGGCGATATCGTCGAGCAGGGCAAACAGACTGGCACCGGCCATGGCACTTCCAGAGAGGGAATGGACGGATTCTGACCGATCAGGGGCAACGGCGGTAGCGGGTTCACCGCGCGCCTACCGCACTGCGGGGACACTGGGGGCGTTGCCCTTCCGCCGGGCATGGCCCGGCGCTACCAACAGGGTGCCGCCGCTTTCGAGGAGTGTCGTTTGAGCAAGCCGTCCACCGCCCCGGGCAATCCACCGCTGGTCAGGGGCATGAACCGGCGCAGCCAGATCCTGCGCCTGCTGATGCGCTATCGCCATTCCGGCGTGTTTTCCGGCATGAACCTGGACGCGGCGGGCAGCCATACCGACGTGCCGCCCGACGGCAATCCCGAACAGTTCGTCAGCGACCTGGAAGCGCTGGGGCCCACGTTCGTGAAGCTGGGGCAGATGCTGTCCACCCGCCCGGACATGGTGCCGGTGGAATTCGCCACTGCGCTGGAGCGCATGCAGGAAAAGGTGGCCGCCATTCCGGTGCAGCGCATCCACGCCATCGTGGAACAGGAACTGGGCGCGCCGGTGAACAAGCTGTTCGCCTCGTTCGACCCGGAACCGCTGGGCTGCGCTTCCATTGCCCAGGTGCATCGCGCCGTGCTGCGCGACGGGCGCCAGGTGGCGGTGAAGGTGCAGAAGCCGGAAGTGGCCGCGCAACTGCGCTCGGACCTGGAAGCGCTGCGCAGCTTCGCCCTGGCCGCCGATCACCTGACCCAGGTGGGCCGCCGCGTGCGCCTGCGCGACTGGCTGAACGAATTCGCCAAGACCCTGATGCAGGAACTGGACTACCACGCCGAGGCCGAGAACCTGGCGCGCTTCGGCCGACACCTGAAGCCGTTCCGGCGCCTGTGGGTCCCGCAGCCGCTATGGGATTTCAGCAGCCAGCGCGTGCTGACCATGGAACTGGCCACTGGCGTGCGCGTGGACGCGATTCCCGGTGTGCGCCGCACCGAACAGGCGATGGACCCGCTGGCCGCCGCGCTGATCCGCGGCTATCTGGACCAGATCTTCGTGCATGGCGAAATCCACGCCGATCCGCACCCGGGCAACCTGCGCGTCACCCCGGACGGGCGCCTGGCCATCTTCGACTTGGGCATGGTGGCGCACATGCCACCGCGGCTGCGCGAGCGCCTGCTGAAGATCCTGTTCGCCGCCGTCGATGGCCGCGGCGAAGAAGTGGCCGACGATCTGATCAGCATCAGCACGCGGCTGGAAGCCTTCGACGAGGAGCGCTACCTACGCGAGACCGGCCAGTTGATCGCACGCTACGCAGCGAACGGCAATTTTTCCGAAGGCCGCGTGGTGCTGGACATGGTGCGCATCGCCACCTCATGCGGCCTGCGAACACCGCCGGAACTGAGCCTGCTGGGCAAGGCACTGCTGAACCTGGAAACGGTGTGCCGCCTGCTGGCACCGGACCTGGATACCCGGCGCATCGTCGAACGCCAGCTTCAGCACGTGATGCGTGCGCGCCTGAAGAAGTCGCTTTCGGCTGCCAATCTGGCCAGCGAAGCGATGGAGCTGCAGCAGCTGCTGCGCGACGGGCCGCGCAAGCTGTCGGACATCATGGCGCTTCTGGCCGAGAACCGCCTGCAGATGAAGGTGACCGGGCTGGAAGAATCGCGGCTGATGGAAAACCTGCAGAAGATCGCCAACCGCGTGGCGGCGGGCATCATCAGTGCGGCACTGATCATGGCCGCGTCACTGATGATGAAGCTGGAGACCGGCTGGCACGTCTTCGGCTACCCCGCCATCGCCCTGCTGTTGATGCTGATCGGTGTGGTATTGGGCTTGGGAATCGTTACCAGCGCACTGCTGTTTGATCGCCGTGCACGCGCACGCGAAGAACGCGGGCATCGCTGAAGCGGGCAGTGCGTGCGCCGCCTTAATGAAATCGCGTAGCTGTTTTCACGCTGGTTTTACCAATGCGGCGCGATTTCACATCATGTAACGAACAAACATTTCAGTCAGGTTCGCGCAGGCATGATCGGGTCATCGACCTGTCATGTGTGTGTGCTTGCGGCAGCGTCGGTTGGATGGACACGCGTCGGTACGACGTCCATCACCACCACCCCGTCACTGCCGAAGCTGCCTATGCTCTGGATTCTGCTGCTGTCGCTGTTGCTGCTGGCCTGGTTGTTCCTCGCGTCCGATAAGTGGGTGTGGTGGAAGGCTGCCTTGTTCTCGCTGCTGCTGCTGTCGCTCAGTGCCTGGTGGCTGATCGACAAGCTCTCCGGCGATGGCCTGAATGCGGCCACCCTGTACCACCTGGGTGCCGACATGGAAGGCGCCGGCGTAGCCGACTTCAAGGGCTATATCGCTGGCTTCGTGGTGCTGGCACTGGTGTCGCTGCTGCCGCTGTTCGCCACCCGGGTGAAGCGCTGGCGCCGCCCTGGCCGTGGCGCAGCCTGGTTCGCAGGCTTTGCCGTGGTGTGGATGGCAACGATTTTCATCAGTCCGCTGGCACGCGATGGCCAGCGTCTGTACCAGCAGTTGCGCCCGGTCGATTTCGCGCGCATCGCCCCCGAATACCAGGTGCCCACGCAGCCGCTGCAGCGCCCGCGCAACGTGGTGTGGATCTACGGCGAGAGCCTGGAACGCACCTATCTGGACGAGAACGTGTTCCCGGGGCTGATGCCCAACATCAATCGCCTTGCCAGCCAAGCGCTGGATGTGCGCGGCCTGGCCTCGGCCGAAGGCAGCGGCTGGACCATTGCCGGCCTGGTGTCGTCGATGTGCGGCGTGCCGCTGACCACCTCGCCCGGTGATGAAAACAGCATGGACCGCATGGGCAGCTTCCTGCCCAAGGCCGTGTGCCTGGGCGATTACCTGAAGCAGCAGGGCTACACCAACCACTACCTGGGCGGTGCCGACGGACGCTTCGCCGGCAAGGGCCAGTTCCTGGCCAGCCACGGCTTCGATGAAGTGCAGGATCTGGCCTGGTTCAAGCAGCAGAAGAAGATCGGCCGTGCGCATTACTCGCCGTGGGGCGTGCATGACGACGTGCTGCTGGACACCGCCTACCAGCGGTTCGAGCAGCTCTCGCGCAGCGGCGAGCCGTTCATGCTGACCACCCTGACCATGGACACCCACCACCCCGCCGGCCACCTGCCCGTGGCCTGCAAGGGCCAGCGCTACCAGAGCCGGTACGGCAACATCAACATGCTCAATGCGCTGAAGTGCAGCGACCGGTTGATCTCGCAGCTGGTGCAGCGCATCCAGGCCAGCCCATACGGCAAGGACACGCTGATCGTGATCGCCTCCGATCACCTGGCCATGCCCAACGACCTGAGCCACATCCTGACCCGGCAGAAGCGCGAGAACCTGCTGCTGTTCCTGGGCGATGGCATTGCCCCGCGCCAGCTGGCCACCGATACCGGCACCACGCTGGATTCGGGCGCCACCCTGCTCGGCCTGCTTGACCCGAACCTGAAGACCATGGGCTTTGGCCGTTCGCTGATCGACACCGAGCGCGCGCCCAGCGCCAGCGTGGCCACCCGCCGCGATGGCGGCCGCGACTACCCGCAGTACCTGGCCTTCGCCCGTTCGCTGTGGCTGGGCGAGCCAACCCGCGAACTGAAGATCGATGGCGATGACCAGGTGGTGGTGGGTCTGCAGCAGGTGCAGCCGCCGGTGCTGCTGGAGTACGACAAGGACTGGGCGCTGAAGGCGGTGTATCTGGAAAACACTTCGCGCCAGTTCGACGATGCCGACCCGGACAACACCCTAGCCTACGTGGACCGCTGCACGGCATTCGAAGACGGTTCGGCCGACGGCGACTGGTGCGCGCTGCTGGTGAACCGCGACAACGGCATCAAGCTGTACCGCGACGACGATCTGCGCGGTGGCATTGCCGTCGACGCGCCGCTGGAAGCCTTCCAAGGGCCGCGCCCCAGCGTGCGCCAGGCGCACATGATCACCCAGAAGGGCCGCCGCACCCGCGCCGGCCAGTACATGCTGCAGCTGGTGGCCAGCACGCGCCCGGACCGTGGCTTCTGGATCGAAGCGGTGTCGTCGCAGCGCAAGGTGGTGCTGGCGCAGCAGTGGGTGCAGCCCGATGCCGACGGCAAGATCAACGTCTCGTTCGGTCTGGACCACGAAGTGGACGATCTGGAGATCCGCGCGTGGTTGAACCATGCCGAGAAGCTGGCCGTAGATACCTTCGCCCTGGTGCCCTCGCGCGGCAGACCGCGGGGGTAAAGGGGTGTTCGGCGGGGCGGCGCCCTGCACCTGCTCAATGCAACGGCAACGGCAACGTCAAAAGCGGGCATTCCGTGGGGTGGCGGGGCGGTGTCGGTTCCCCGCGGCTGTGGGTAGGTGTCGACCTTGGTCGACACATCTGTCAGATATCGAATTGTTTCTGGGGTCAGATCCGTTTTCCTACGGAAAACGGATCTGACCCCAAGCGCATTCCCCACAGATCGCGGCCAACTGTCGAAGGCCCACGGAATGCGGGCCGTTGCTGTTGCTTCAGTCGAGCAAGCTCGACTCTACGGGGTGCAGGGCTGCAAGCCCTGCAAACAAGAACGCCCTTACTCCGCTGGGGTGTCGCGTACCAGGTGGATGTCGGTCGGGGTGGACAGCGGAATATCCCGTTCGGCCAGGATCTGCAGCAGGCTGAAATACAGATCGCTGCGCGTGCCGTACACCTGCCGCGGGCTGGCCACGTAAGCGAAGCTGTTGAACGTGATCTGGCCACCGGCAATGCTGTCGATGTACACCGACGGTGCCGGCTGCTGCAGCACCGACGTGTGCGCACCATAGGCATCCAGCAGCGCCTGCCGCAGGCCCGCCACATCGGTGCTGGTGGGCACCGCGAACTGGATCTGGATCCGACCCTGGTTGTTGCCCATCGTCATGTTGCGGATCGTCTTGGTGATCAGCTCCGAATTCGGCACGATCAGCGTGGACTTGTCGCCCACCTGGATCTCGGTCGAACGCACGTTGATGCGGCGGATATCGCCTTCCTGGTCACCCAGCTTCACCCAGTCGCCAATCTTCACCGGCCGCTCGGCCAGCAGGATCAGACCGGACACGAAGTTCTGGATGATCGCCTGCAGGCCGAAACCAATACCCACAGAAAGTGCGCTGACCAGCAGCGCCAGGTTCTTCAGGTTCAGGCCCATCGCGGTCAGTGCCCACAGGCCCACCAGGATGATGCCCACGTAGCCGGCAATCGTGCTGATCGAATTGCGCGCGCCCAGGTCCAGCTCGGTCTTGGGCAGGTAGGTGTCGGTCAGCCAGCGCTGCATCAGCTGGGTCAGGCCGATGCCCACCAGCAGCACCAACACACCGGTGACGATGCGGCCGGGCTGCAGCGTCAGGTCCTTGTTGATCACGATGCCGTTGGCCAGCGAGCCGATGCGCTCGACGATCGTGCCGATATTGCCGAACGGCGCCGCCAGCGCCAGCAGCGCGATCAGCACCACCAGGGTGCGCAGCATCGCCGACAGCAGCACACCGGCCTGCTCCAGCCGCGACACGCTCAAGCCGGTGCTGAGCAGGATGGTCTGGCCCACCTTGCTGTCGGCGTTCAGCAGCCAGGTGCAGAAGTCGTCGACGAACTTGAACAGCAGCATGGCGGCCATCACCACGATGGTGCCGCCGATCAGTTGCTGGTTCACGAACTTGGCGAAGTTCACGTAGCCCAGCAGGGTGGCGATGATCGCCGCCACCACCGCCGCGTTGCCGGCCACGCGGGCCAGCACCAGCCAGCTGCCGCGCCGCACCGGCGTCGCCACGGCCTGGCCATCGGCCTGAGCTTCCAGCTTGGCTTCGGCCTCGGCGGTCTGCCGGCGGTGCAGGCGCGCCAGGGTCACCAGCATGGCCATGATCAGGCCCAGGTAAGTCAGCGCGATCACACCGTCCAGCGCCACCGTGGTGACATCGCTGGTGCGCGTGGCGCGGTCGATGGCCACCAGCACCGTGCTCAGCCAGGCCAGCGCTGCAGCGCCCCAGGCGTACTTGCGCAGCTTCAGCGCCGCGGTGTCATCCAGGTTCAACAGGCGCCACGAGGGGCGCGTGGGCACCAGCAGGCAGGCACTGAGCGCGGCAATGAAGGCGGCGGCGAAGGTGGCCTGCTGCACGCCTTCGGCCACGGTCTGCAGGCGCGGGGCGATGGCGCCGATGGCATTCAACGAAGCGATGAACACCACCACCGCGTAGCCCGGCAGCAAGGTGCCCACCAGCAGCAACCACATGGCCAGGCCGGAACGGCGCAGGCGCCCGTCCGGGGCGCGTTCGGACGCCGCGAAACGCCGGCCCAGCGAGCGCAGCCACAGGCGCAGCGGGAACATCATCACCAGCGCGGCCAGCAGGCCCAGCAGCGGAGTGCTCCAGCCTTCCTTGCGCAGGGCAGCGGACAGGGCATCACGGCCCTGGGCGGCCAACGGGGTCACCCTGGACACATCCACCGGCAGCTGGTCGGCCACCTTGCGCCACAGCGAGGGCGACAACGGCGAATCCACCTTCTGGCCCAGCTCTTCGGTGCGCTGGGCGGTGCGCTGCTTGTCGATATCGCTGGCCAACTGGCCGGCGCGCACGGCGCTGGCCTTGGCCTGGGCGATGGACGCGGCAAGCGCATCGCGCTGGCGGGTCAGGTTGCGGCGCTGTGCCGCCAGTTCGGGCAGTTCGGTGGTGCCGTCGGGCGCCGGGCCAAGCTGGGTCAGCTGCTCGTTCAACTGATCCAATTGCGGCTGCAGGCTTTTGTCCAGCGCCTCGGCATCGCGACGCGCCTGCGAAGCGGTTTCGGACAGCATCGCCAGCGTTTCGATGGCATCGGCGGCGTCGCGCTTGCGCTCCACATCCTTCAGACTGGCCTCGATGCTTGCCAGCTGCTGCTTCGGCGTGGGATCGTCATCCTGGGCCAGCACCGGCGCAGCCAGCAACAGCGCACCACACAACAGCAGCGCCAGCGACGGGCCACGTTTCAGGATCGTTCGGAAGAAGGAAAGCAAGCCAGCCACACCGGTTCGCACGGACCACCGCGCCTTCGCGGGACTATACGGCACAGGGGGTAACGCCCGCGTAGAGTCGAGAAAAGCAGTCGAGCAAGCTCGACTCTACCGCAACCCGCAGGCCGCTCTGTCGTAGAGTCGAGCTTGCTCGACTGGCGGGATGTTCGGCACCGCGCGGAAAGCAGTCGAGCAAGCTCGACTCTACCGTAGCCTGCCGCCCCCCTCTGTCGTAGAGTGGAGCTTGCTCGACTGGCGCAATCATCGTCCCACGCCGGCCGCCCGCGCGTTCAGTACTTCAACCGCAACTCTTCCACCTGCGGCTGCTGCGCGGCGTACCAGTCCTGGAATTCTTCCTCGGTAATCTCATCCGGCGCGTACACCGCGATCGGGTGCCAGGGGTGGTCGGTGGGCAGCGGCTGCCGCGGGCCCGCGCGCAGGCTGTAGCTCACGCCCTGGTAGTCCACCAGGTCATCGACCTGCGGCCACTGCTCGCGCGCGAACGCGGTTTCACTCTTCAACAGAATCACCTGGTACATCGGCACCTCCACTGCCTTGGAATCGGAAAAACCCGGCGCTGGCCGCAGCATACCGCCGCGACCGGTACCGCACCTGCACCGCCACGGCGACGCAATGTTCTGGACACCCCCCTCGCCCCGGCTTCACCCGGCCATGGCAGCGGCGTGGGCAAGGTGGGGAACCGCCCGCAACCCCGCATGACCATGACCGACCTGCCGCCGCTGAAGACCGTCACCGACCTCAAGCTGCCCCGCTACCTGGGCACCTGGTACGAGATCGCCCGCCTGCCCATGCGCCACGAGCCGGACGGCTGCACCGACGTGTCAGCGCACTACCGGCTGCTGGACAACGGCAACGTGGGAGTGACCAACCGCTGCCGCATGGACGGCGAAGTGGAGGAAGCCACCGGTGAAGCCAGCGCCGTGGACAACGACAGCGCGCGCCTGGAAGTCAGCTTCCTGCCCAAGGGCCTGCGCTGGCTGCCGTTCGCCAAGGGCGACTACTGGGTCATCCAGGTCGCCCCGGACTACAGCGTGGCCCTGGTCGGCAGCCCCGACCGCAGCTACCTGTGGCTGCTGTCCCGCCAGCCGCAGCTCGATGCCACCGTGCGCGACCATTATCTGGCCACCGCACAGCAGCAGGGCTTCGATCTGTCCGAACTGATCCATACGCCACACACCGGCCACCCCACTGCCTGAGCCCCTGCCCCCATGGACCTGAAAAGTGGCTACCCGTGGTGGGCGGTGCGCAACGGACTGCTGCATGCGTTCCCGCCGCTGCAACAGGACCTGCAGTGCGATGTGCTGGTGGTGGGCGGCGGCGTGACCGGCGCGCTGATCGCCGATGAACTGTGCGGCCATGGCCACGATGTGGCCGTGATCGAGCAGCGCGACATCGGCTGGGGCAGCACCTCGGCCAGCACCGCGCTGCTGCAGTACGAGATCGATACCCATCTGCTGGAACTGGCCGAGCAGTACGGTGCGGACGCGGCCACCCTGGCCTACCGGGCCTGCGCCGAGGCCCTGCCGGCGCTGCGCGATGCCGCTCGCGGCCTGCGTGGCGTGGATTTCCAGCGCATGGACAGCCTGTACCTGGCCAGCCGCAGCCGCGACGTGCCGCGCCTGATGGCCGAGGGCGACGCACGCCGCCGCGCCGGCCTGGATGCCCGCTGGCAGACCCCACAGCGCCTGCGCGAACACTTCGGCGTGGATGCCGGCGGCGCCCTGCTGACCCGGCAGGCCGCGCGCGTGGACCCCTACGCGCTGACCTATGGGCTGCTGCAACGCCTGCAGCGGCGCGGCTGCGGTGTGTACGACCGCACCATGCTGGAGGCCCTGCAGCCCGGCCCACGCGGCGTGACCGCACGCACCGCCGCCGGCGCGGTCATCAAGGCGCGTCATGTGGTGCTGGCCATGGGCTACGGCACCCAGCATTGGCTGAAGCCACGTGTGGCCCGCAACCGCAGCAGCTACGCCTTCATCACCGACCCCATCGATGCGCAGGTGCTGGGCTCCCTGCAGCAGACCATGGTGTGGGAAAGCGCGCGGCCCTATCTGTACCTGCGTGCCACCGGCGAAGGGCGCCTGCTGGTGGGCGGGCTGGACGATGCCATCGACCTGCCTGCGCGCCGCGACCGTCGCGTGCAGGGCAAGGCCAGGCAGCTGATGAAGCAGTTGCTGCACTGGTTCCCGCAGTTGCAGCCGACCCCGGCGTTCTCGTGGGCGGGCACGTTCGCCGAGACGGCCGACGGCCTGCCGTTCTTCGGCCCGCACGCGCAGTGGGGGCCACGGGTGCACTTCGCCATGGCCTACGGTGGTAACGGCATTACGTATTCGATGATCGGCGCCGGGTTACTGCGCGCCGGGCTGGAGCGGCGGCGGCACCCGCTGCAGGGCCTGTTCGGGTTTGAACGGCGGGCGTGACGCCCGCCGTTCGTAGAGTCGAGCTTGCTCGACTGCGCCCAAGACCCCGGTAGAGTCGAGCTTGCTCGACTGTTTCTGCCAACAGCAGTCGAGCAAGCTCGACTCTACAAAAGCGGTGGTGGCTCGACTCTACGGGCCGGCTACAGGCATCATTCAAGCAACGCCTGCTAGCGTCGGCCTGTACCGCCGCGTGTTGCGCGGCCCCTTGCGTTGGAGCGTCGTGATGATCCGCCCCCTGTCCCTGCTGCTGTGCCTGGCCGCCCTACCGGGCGCCGCGTTTGCCCAGTCCGCCGCCGGTGCCACCGCGCCGCAGGCCTCGGGCCTGGACCTGTCGGTTCCGCAGGCGCCGATGCGCTACCTGAACGACCCGTCCCTGCCGCAGGACCCGCCCGGCACCTACTACGGTGACAAGAGCGGCCCGCGCGTACATGACGATGCAAAGATCGCCGACGTGCAGGACGACAAGCTGAAGGTCTCCGGCAGCTTCACCACCGGCATCGGCTATTCGAAAAACACCGGCAACAGCCACTACAACGCGGCCACCCTGAACCTGAGCAAGAACTACACCACCGATGAAGGCAAGACCCGCGGGGTCAACGTCAACATCCATGTGAGCGAAGGCAAGGGCCCCGGGTACTTCGGGCCCTATGGCGGCGGTTACTACGGTGGCGGCCCGGGGTATTGGGATTACCCGCCGCCGTACGGGTGGTAAGCAAATGACTCGGTAGGTGTCGACCTTGGTCGACACGCTCTGCCGACCAGGGTCGGCAGCTACCTACGCTCGGTCAATCCAGCCAGCCGTCGCGCTCGCTGTGCAGGATGCGGCCGTCGTAACCGCTCAGGCGCACTTCCACCTTCTGGTTGCGTGCATTGCGCGCTTCCAGCGACCAGGTCGCGCCATCACGTTCCAGCGAATGGATTTCGCGCAGACCCTGCGCCTGCGCCTTGGCCAGCACCTGTTCGGTGCCCAGCAGCGCACGGCCGTTGTGCTCATCGAAGATTTCACCGGTCTTGGGGTCCACATAGACCTCGCTGAAACGGCCATCGGCGCGGCTGACGTCGGCCTCCCACAGGCCATCATCGCGCTCGATCTCGTGAATCTGGGTGTAGCCGGCCTTGCGCAGGGTCTGTTCCACCTGGGCGATGCCCAGCGGGGCGGCCTGGGCGGCGGGGGCCAGGGCGAGTGCGGCTACGGTGGCCAGGGCGAGGGACTTCAGCATGGGGGTTCTCCTGTTGGGGCCGGACCAGCCCGGCAACACCAGCTTGCCCACGCTGCCTAACAGGCCTTTAGCTGCGCCTGTTAGTCGATGGTTAGCCAACGCTGGCACACTCGCGCCAACTCCCGCTCTGCAGCCATCGCATCACGCCGTGAACGTCTTCCCTGCCCTGTCCCTACTGCTGGCCCTGGCCAGCGCCCCCGTGGCCGCCGGGCCCAGCCAGGACCCGGAACAGCAGGTGGCGCGCCGCGCGGTGCAGCAGGGCCGCTATGTGCCGCTGGAGAGCGTGGTGCGCGATGCGCTGAAACGCCACGCCGGCCAACTGCTGGAAGTGGAGCTGGACGACGGCGTGTACGAGGTCGAGATCCTGCGCGCCGACGGCGTGGTGGTGGAGCTGGACTATGATGCGCGCACCGGCAAGCTGCTGAAGACGGAGCTGGACGACTGATGCGCATCCTGCTGGCCGAGGACGATGAGGCCCTGGCACTGCGCCTGCAGCCACTGCTGGAACAGGCCGGCTACGTGGTGCAGGTGGTGGCCGATGGCCGCCAGGCCGAAGAAATCGGACAGGTGGACGACATCCAGGCCGCCATCGTCGATCTGGGCCTGCCCGGCCTGGACGGTCTGAGCGTGATCGAGCGCTGGCGCAGTAACGGCCGCACGTTCCCGGTGCTGGTGCTGACCGCGCGCGGGCGCTGGCACGACAAGCTGGCCGGTTTCGACGCCGGTGCCGACGACTACCTGACCAAACCCTTCCAGGCCGACGAACTGATCCTGCGCCTGCGGGCGCTGATCCGCCGCAGCCACGGCCACGCCAGCCCGCGCCTGCAATGCGGCCCGCTGCAGCTGGACGTCAATGCCGGGCGCTTCGAGCTGGACGGTGAGGCGCTGGCGTTGAGCCCACAGGAATTCCGCCTGCTGAGCTGCTTCATCCACCACAGCGGCCAGGTGATCGGCCGCGACCGTCTGGGCGAACACGTGTTCGATGGCGGGCTGGACCCCGATTCCAACGCGCTGGACGTGCTGCTGGGCCGGGTGCGGCGCAAGCTGGGGGTAGACCTGATCCAGACCGTGCGCGGCCAGGGCTGGCGGCTGGCCCCGCCGTGAGCGGGCAGCCCTCGCTGCGCCGCCGCCTGCTGCTGGCCGGCGGCGTGGGCCTGCTGCTGGTGTCGGTGCTGGCCAGCGCGCTGCTGGGCGAGCTGTACCAGCGCAGCGCGCGCGACCGCCTGGACCAGGAACTGCAGCAGGACATGCTGACCCTGCTGGCGCAGGCAGAAATCGGCGCCGACGGCCAACTGCACCTGCGCCAGGAACCCAACGATGCGCGCTTCCAGCGGGTGTTTTCCGGCGCCTACTGGCAGGTGGCCGATGAAGCCGGCACGGTGCTGCTGCAGTCGCGCTCGCTGTGGGACGAAACGCTGCCGGTTGCCGGCAACGGCCCGGCAACGCGCGACCTGCACGGGCCGTTGCAGCAATCGCTGCGCGCACGCGTGCAGCGGGTGCGCCTGCCGCGCGCCAGTGGCCCGTACCTGGCCGTGGTGGCCACCGATCGCAGTGCGTTGGACGCTGACGTGGCGACCTTCCGCCAGCGCACGGCCATCGCACTGGCCATCCTGGTGGCGGCGTGGCTGGCGGTGCTGGCCAGCCAGGTGCACTTCGGCCTGCGCCCGCTGCAGCGGCTGGGCGCGCAACTGGAGCGCGTGCGCCGCGGTGAAGCGCAGCAGATCGATACCACCGGGCTGGGTGCAGAGATCGCGCCGCTGGGAGAGGAACTGAACACGCTGCTGGACCACCAGCAGCGCATGGTGGCGCGCGCACGCACCAGCGCGCAGGATCTGGCGCACGCACTGAAGACGCCGCTGAGCGTGCTGGCAGCCGAAGCGGACGGCGACGGCCACGACTGGCGCCGCACCCTGCGCGAACAGGGCACACGCATGCAGGCCAGCGTGGACCGCTACCTGGCCGCGGGCATCAGTGCCGACCACCGCCAACGCACCGAGGTGGAACCGGTGGCACAGGCGCTGTGCGGCCTGATGGCGCGCGTACACGGCGAACGTGGGGTGACCTTTGTTGCCGAGGCGATGGCACCGGCACTGCGCTTCGCAGGCGCGGGCGAAGACCTGGAAGAAATGCTGGGCAACCTGCTGGACAACGCGGGCAAGTGGGCCACGCAGCAGGTGCGCGTTACCGCGGTGGCCGAAGACGGGCAGCTGCGCATCGACGTACGCGACGATGGCCCCGGCCTGGCCGCCGAGGCGCTGGCGCGGGTGACCGAGCGCGGCGTGCGCCTGGATGAGCGCGCCGGCAGCAGCGGCCTGGGGCTGGCGATCGTGGGCGATATTGCCGCCAGTTATGGCGGGCGATTGGCGTTGCAGAACGCACAGCCGGGGCTGCGGGCAACGTTGTGGTTGCCGGTGGGGTGACACCCCGCTGCGCTCGCCGGGCATGGCCCGGCGCTACCACCGTTGGTGCACAAACCGGTAGCGCCGGGCCATGCC
>NZ_JACVUD010000048.1:0-30437 GCF_016624905.1 Stenotrophomonas sp. S49
CCATTGGGGGGTTGGGGGGGGGGGGGGGGGGCGGGGCCGGCCCCGCCGCTACCGTGGCGCGCTGCGGTAGCGGTCGGGATTGCCGTGATGGCGTGGTTGGTGGCGCCGGCCGCGCAGGCCGCCGAGCGCCTGCAGCTCGACCCGGCCGGACTGACCGCCGCGCAACAGCACAGCGCGCAGCAGACCCTGGACGATGTGCAGGCCCTGCTGCCCGCCGGTCTGCTGCAGGCACTGCCAGAGCAGGTGCGGGTGGGCTGGCGTACCGACCTGCCGTCGGACGTGCATGGCCGTGCGTTCGCCGGCGGCATCGCGCTGCGTCGCGCGCTGCTGGATGACGGCGCGCCGGGCGCACGCCGCGCGCGGCGCAGTGCGCTGGTGCACGAGCTGGTGCACGTGGCCGATCGCGCGGACGGGCAATGGTCACGCAGCGCGCGTTGGCGAGACCTGGCCGGCTGGCAGCGGCGGCCCTGGCACCTGGGGCGGGGTGACAACGCGTTCACCGATCGCAGCCCGGATGCCTACGAGCGCCACAGCGCGGCCGAGTATCTGGCGGTAAACGCCGAACACTTCGTGCTGGATGCAGATTACGGTTGCCGCCGCCCGGCGTTGGCGCAGTGGTACCGCGCCCACTTCGGTACGCCGCCGTCGCTGCCCGAACCGCAGTGCCCGGTGCAGCTGCCGCTGCTGCAGGCCGACGATGAAGAGGGTGCGGCCTCGCTGCTGCGCCTGGACCCGGCGCGGGTGTATGCAGTGGACTATCTGTTTGCCGAGGGCAGTGCGCAGCCGATGAGCCGCTGGGGCCACAGCATGCTGCGCCTGGTGATCTGTCGCCCGGGCCGCGCGCCTGGCCCAGATTGCCGTCTGGATCTGGCCTACCACCGCGTGCTGTCGTTCCGCGCGTTCGTGGGGGATGTGCAGATTTCCAACTGGCGCGGGCTGACCGGCGGCTACCCCTCGCGCCTGTTCGTGCTGCCGTTGCAGCAGGTGGTGGACGAGTACACCAAGGTGGAGCTGCGCGGCCTGCAGTCACTGCCGCTGCAGCTGGACCGCGGCGAGATCGCCAGTCTGCTGGAACGGACCGCGCAGGTGCACTGGAGCTACGACGGCCGCTATTTCTTCGTCAGCAACAACTGCGCGGTGGAAACGGCCAAGCTGCTGCAGGCCGGCGTGCCACGCCTGGGCCAGGCGGGCCTGGCGCAACTGACGCCGCGCGGTCTGCGCAAGCGCCTGGTGCGCTTGCAGGCGTTGGATGAAACGGTACTGGCCGACCGCGCATCGGCGCAGGCGCAGGGCTACTACTTCGCATCGGCTCGCGACCATTACCAGCAGTTGTTCGCGGTGGCGGCCACGCAGCTCGATCTGCCGGCGCACACGGTGTCGGGCTGGTTGAAGCTTGCGCCGGAACAGCGTGGGCCCTGGCTGCAGCGCGGTGACATGCGCGCCACCGCCGCCCTGCTGTTGCTGGAACAAGCGGCGCAGCGCCGGGCCGAGCTGCGCGCGCGCGACGTGCTGAAGCGGCGGTTGATGGCGGCACCTGACAGTGCCGCCACCGCGGATCTGCGCAGCCTGCTGCAGCAGAGCGGGCAGTGGCTGCGTCCGGGTGCGCTGCTGCCGGGGCAGGGCTACGGGTTGCCACTGGACGAGGAGCAGGCCGCGCTGGCGCACGAGGTCGCGCAGGCCAGTGCGCAGTCGGTGCCGGCCTGGCAAGCGCTGCGCCTGCAGTTGCGCGCGCAGCTGCCGCCGAAGCCGCGCCAGCAGATGGATGCGATCGATGCCAACCTGGCCGTGTTGTCTACCCGCCTGCGCGAGCAGGCCGCAGCGGCGGGTGACCCTGCCTGAACCGTGTGTCAGAGTACGGGGGCGGGTTTCAGTGCCCGTTTACAGCGCGATGGTAGGGTCAGGACTCCTGTAGTTGCGACAAGGAGCCACGCCATGCGTGCAGTTTCCGCCTTGATGGCCGTCTCCCTCGCCGCCGTGCTGGCCGCGTGCCAGCCGGCGCGGCCCACCTCCAGTGCCTCCCCGCAAGCGCCCGCATCGGGCACGACTGCCGGCAGCGAGCCTGTTTTCCGCGCGACCGGCAATGAGCCGGGTTGGTTGGCCGTTGTCGGCGGACCGGCACCGGGTCTGCAGATTGAAGTGGATTACGGCCAGCGCCGTTTCCACGTGCCGGCGCCTACCGAAGGTGCCGATGGCTGGGTGGGCAAGGCTGCCGATGGCACCGATATCAAGCTCAGCTTCCAGCGCACGGCCTGCCAGGACGACATGAGCGGGCAGGATTTCGACGCCACCGCCATGCTGACCGTGGGCACCCGGCAGTATCACGGCTGCGGACGCTTCGCCGCGCCCGCCCCGTAGCGTCGAGCTTGCTCGACGGCTTTCTCCGCTTCGTAGAGTCGAGCTTGCTCGACTGCTTCTGCCGCAAGAGCAGTCGAGCAAGCTCGACTCTACGAACAGCGGTGACGCGCGGGCATGCCCGACGCAACGAACAGCCGCCCCGCGCGGGCATGCCCGGCGAAACGAACAGCGGTAGCGCCGGGCCATGCCCGGCGCAGGGCTTTCAGTCGGCGCGGCCGGCGAATTCGCCGGTGGTGGTGTTCACCAGCACGCGCTCGCCGTTGCTGATGTATTCCGGCACCATGATTTCCAGGCCGGTATTCAGCTTGGCCGGCTTCGGGCGCTTGGTGGCGGTGCCGCCCTTCAGTTCCGGCGGGGTTTCCACCACTTCCAGGGTCACGTTCTGCGGCAGCTGGATCGCCACCGGCAGTTCGTCGATCACCTGCACGTAGATGCCGTTCAGGCCGTCGGTGATGTAGCCGGCGTCGTCGCCGATCACATCGGCATCCAGGGTGTACGGGGTGTAGTCCTCGTCATCCAGGAACACAAAAGCATCGCCATCCTTGTACGAATAGGTGGACTGGCGACGCAGCAGTTCCACTTCGACCAGGTTGTCATCGGCATCGAAGCTGGCATCGAGCTTGTTGCCGCCCGGCACGCTGTACATGATGAAACGGAAGCGCACGTTGCCGCCGCGGCCCTGCGGCGAGCTGCGTTCGATGTCGCGGATCTGGTACACGCCGTTGTTGTACTCGACGACGTTGCCCTTCTTGATGTCGTTGGCTTTCATGGTGTTCTAGGTCGGTTGGGGGAGGGCGCCATCCCGGCGCCCGGGGGAATCACTTCGGAGCGAGGCGGGTAGCGCCGTCCAGGCGGATGGTCTCGCCGTTGAGGTAGGTGTTGCCGATGATGTGGCCGACCAAGCTGGCGAAGTCTTCCGGCTTGCCCAGGCGCGAGGGGAACGGGATCGAGGCGGCCAGCGACTGCTGCACGGCCTCGGGCATGCCGTCCACCATGGGCGTCCAGAACACGCCGGGGGCGATGGTGTTCACCCGGATGCCGAAGCGCGACAGTTCGCGGGCCATCGGCAGAGTCATGGCGACCACGCCGCCCTTGCTGGCCGAGTAGGCGGCCTGGCCGATCTGGCCTTCGTAGGCGGCCACGCTGGCGGTGTTGATGATCAGGCCGCGTTCGCCGTCATCGCCGGCCGGGTTGTGCTGCATGCGGTTGGCGGCGGCCTTGGCCACGTTGAAGCTGCCCACCAGGTTGACCATGACCGTGCCCTGGAAGTTGGCCAGCGGCATCGGTGCCTCCTTGCCCAGCACGCGGCCGGCACCGAGGATGCCGGCGCAGTTCATGGCCAGGTTCAGCCCGCCCAGGAAGTCGTGTGCCTGGTCGATGGCGGCGGCCACGGCCGCTTCGTCGCTGACATTGACGTTGAAGTAGCGGGCCTTGTCGGCGCCCAGCGCGGCGACCGCGGCCGGACCCTTGTCGTCGTTCAGATCGAACAGGGCGACCTTGCCGCCGTGGGCGACCAGGTGTTCGGCCACGGCCAGGCCCAGGCCGGAAACGCCGCCAGTGATCACGGCACGTACGGAAGACAGCTGCATTGCACGGTCCTGCAGGTTCAAGAACCGCCGATTCTAACGGAAGGTGCGGCGTGCGCTGTTGTGCGGTGCTGCAAAGGCGGGTGGGATCGGCGGTTTACGTAGAGTCGAGCTTGCTCGACTGTTCCAGCAGTGCCAACCAGGGTTGGCACCTACCAAGCGGGGAATCGTGCCAACCAAGGTTGGCACCTCCCGGGCGGGGAATCGTGCCAACCAAGGTTGGCACCTACCAGGCGGGGAATCGTGCCAACCAAGGTTGGCACCTACCAGGCGGGGAATCGTGCCAACCAAGGTTGGTACCTACCGGGCCAGGTGGCGCTCGAACTCGCCTGGCTCCAGGCCGTGGGCGAACAGGAAGCCCTGGCCGACGGTCACGCCCAGGTCGAGCAGGCACTGCCGCTGGGCCTCGTTTTCCACGCCTTCGGCCACCACGCCCAGGCCCAGGCTGCGGGCGATCGCGCAGACCGCCTCGCACACCGCCACGTCCGAGCGGTTGCGTGGAATGCCTTCCACGAACAGCTGGCTGAGCTTGAGACCATGGATCGGCAGCCGGCGCAGGTAGTTCAGTGCGCTGTAGCCTTCGCCGAAATCGTCGATGGTCAGCATCACCCCCATCTCGCGCAGGCGGGCGAAGGTGCGCAGGGTATCGGGTGCGTCTTCGATCAGCACCCGCTCGGTGAATTCCAGTTCCAGCGCGGTACCGGGCAGTTCGAACTCGTCCAGCAGGCTGCGCACGTTGCGCGCCAGGTCGTCACCGGTGAACTGGCGGTAGGACACGTTCACCGCCACCCGCAACACGCCCAGGCCGTCGTCGCGCCACTGCCGCACCTGGCGGCAGGCCTCGCGCAGGGCCCAGTGACCGATGCGCACGATGTCGCCAGTGTGTTCGGCATGGCGGATGAACAGGTCCGGGCGCATTTCCCCCAGCTGGCTGTTCTGCCAGCGCATCAGCGCCTCGCAGCCGATGGTCGCGCCGGTGCGCAGGTTTACCTGGGGCTGGTAGACCAGGCGGAACTCGTCGCCGTCCAGCGCCTTGTGCAGGCGGCTTTCGATCTGCAGGCGGTCGTTCTGGCGCTCGGCCAGTTCCTGCGAAAACACCTGCCAGCCGTTGCGGGTGCGGCGCTTGCACTCGTACATGGCGGTGTCGGCATTCTGGATGAGCTGTTGCGGTCGGTCGCCATCCTGCGGGGCACAGGCAATGCCGATGCTGGCCGTCACCGGGAACTCGTCGCTGCCCATCTGGAAGGGCGGCACGAAGGCGGTGATGATGCGCTCGGCCAGTTGTTCGGCCTGGTCGGGCTGGTCGCGCAGATCGCAGATGACCAGAAATTCATCGCCGCCAAACCGTGCCAGCAGGCCCTCGGTGCCGATCGCGCGGGCGATGCGCTGGGTGGCTTCGATCAGCAGCTCGTCGCCGGCGTTGTGCCCCAGCAGGTCGTTGACCACCTTGAAGCGGTCCAGGTCGATGTACAGCACCGCCACCCGGTCGTGGCCGGGGCTAGCCATGCGCACGTCCAGGTCGCTCAGTACCGCATCGCGGTTCATGATGCCGGTCAGCGGATCGGTGCGCGCCTGCACGCGCAGGGTTTCCTCGGCCTGCTTGCGCTCGGTGATGTCCTGCAGGGTGCCGGCGATGCGCGCGGCATCGACATCGCCGGTAGAGACCTCGCCGATCATGCGGATCCAGAACGAATGGCCATCGCGGCGCTGCCCCTGCAGTTCCAGGCCGAAGCTGCTGCGGTGATCGATGGTGTCGGCCAGGGCCTGCTGCAGGGCGGCGCGATCATCGCTGCGCAGGCAGTCCAGCAGGTCGGGCATGTCCTGCACGTCGGTGGGCTGGCCGACGATGTGGCGGGCCTCGTCGGTCAGGTACAGGCGCTGCAGGCCGCGGTCCCATTCCCAGCCGCCGATATGGGCCAGCGACTGCGCGCGCGAGAACAGCAGGCTGTTGCGCTTCAGTTCGGTGATGTCGCTGAACATCGCATACACATGTCCGGCCTCGTCGCAGCCACTGCTGAACACTGGCACGTTGGTGCACGACAGCCACAACATGCGCCCGCGCGGGCGGTGGTACAGGCCGATCACGGTGCTGCGGATCACCCGCCCGGCCTGGAAGCAGCGGTTGGTCGGCCACATGGCGGTCGGCAGCGGCTGGCCGTGTTCGTCCACCACGATCCACGCTTCGGGGTCCAGCAGCGAATTCAGGCCGGTGCCATCGCCGGCCAGGCCCAGGATGCGGTGCGCGGCCGGGTTGGCCGACAGGGCGTTGAGGTTGCGATCAAACAGGATCACGCCCTTGTCGATCGATTCCATCAGCAGCCGGTAGCGCGATTCGGCGCGCCAGCGGCCACTGAGGTCGCGCGCCACCGCCACGATGCAGCGCTCGCCGCCGTCGCTGAAGCCGGCCGAGTGCACTTCCACCGGGAAGCGGCTGCCGTCACCGCGCATGTTGGTCACTTCGATGACGTAGGTGTCGCCGCGGTTCAGTGCTTCCCAGACCGGTTCCAGATGGTCGCTGGGCAGGTCCGGGTTCAGCAGTTCGATCGGCTGGCCGACGATGGCCTCGCGCGGCCGGTCATAGGCCTGGATGCCGGCCCGGTTCACATCCAGCACCACGCTTTCGGCACTGAGGATGCTGACCGGGTCGGGCACGGCGTCGAACAGGGCGGTGTAGCGCGATTGATGGTCCTGGGCGCGCTGGCGCTCGTCCAGCAGGGCCTGGCGAGCGTGTTTCAGCAGTGCAGCCTGTGCGGGCGGCGGGGTGGCTGCCAGCGCGCTGTCCAGTGCGGCCAGGGCGACGTCGGTTGCGGCGGTAGGTTCGCCGAGGGCCGGACGGTCGCGCGGGCCGCGGGCGGTCATGTGGCCGCCAATGCCTGGCCGGTGCGGCTGGCCGTGGTGCGGCCCAGCAGCCCGGCCAGCCAGCGGCCGGTGGCGGCCAGCGCATCCAGATCCACCCCGCTTTCCAGGCCCAGGCCGCGCAGCAGGTAGACCACGTCTTCGCTGGCCACGTTGCCGCTGGCACCCTTGGCATAGGGGCAGCCGCCGGCGCCGGACACCGCGCTGTCGACCACGCGCACGCCTTCTTCCAGGCAGGTGGCGATGTTGGCGATGGCCTGGCCATAGGTATCGTGGAAGTGCACGGCCAGCGCGGACATGGGAATTTCGGCGGCTACCGCCTGCAGCATGGCGCGGGCCTTGTGCGGGGTGCCGACGCCGATGGTGTCGCCCAGCGAGATTTCGTAGCAGCCCATGCGGTGCAGTGCACGGGCCACCCAGACCACGTCGGCCAGCGGTACCTCGCCCTGGTAGGGGCAGCCGAGCACGGTGGACACGTAGCCGCGCACGCGCACGCCGTCGACCAGGGCGCGGCGCAGGATCGGCTGGAAGCGGGCCAGCGATTCATCGATGCCGGCATTGGTGTTCTTGCGGTTGAAGGTTTCCGATGCGGCAGTGAACACCGCCACTTCCTGTGCGCCCGCAGCCACCGCGCGGTCGTAGCCCTGCTCGTTGGGCACCAGTACCGGGTAGGCCACGCCGGGGCGGCGGCTGATGCCGGTGAAGACCTCGGTGGCATCGGCCAGCTGCGGTATCCAGCGCGGGCTGACGAAGCTGGTGGCCTCGATGGTGCGCAGGCCGGTGGCCGACAGGCGATCGATCAGAGCGATCTTGTCGGCCGTGGACACGGCCTGCTGTTCGTTCTGCAGCCCGTCACGCGGGCCGACTTCGACGATGCGTACGAAATCGTTCATGCGCGTGCCCCGGCAGCGCCCAGCGCAGGGCAGGTGTCATCGGCAGCAGCGGGGCAGGGCAGCGGGAATCGGATCACGTCGGGTCCTGGGGAAACGGGGCGGCCGGTGGTTCCGGCTGCCAGAGGGGATACGCAGGCAGCCCATATGACCGGCCACGCGGTGTGGGTAGCGTGCAGGAAACAGCTCAGGCTTCGGTGACCCAGTGTGGCGCACGTTTGTCCAGGAAGGCGCCCAGGCCCTCCTGGCCTTCGGCCGACACCCGCAGGCGGGCGATCAGGCTGGCATTGTCGTGGTCCAGGCGGTCGCGGTCGCGGCTGTCGCAGACCTGGCGGACCAGCTGCTTGGCCGACGCGGCGGCGATCGGGCCGGCCTTGTCCAGCAGGGCCAGCTGGCGCTGCAGGGCGTCGTCCAGGCGGTCCGGTTCCACCAGCTGGTGGACCAGGCCGATGCGCAGGGCGGTGTCGGCGTCGAAGTGCTCGCCGGTGGCGAACCAGCGCCGCGCCTGGCGAGCGCCGATGGCGTGGATCACGTAGGGCGAAATGACCGCCGGCAGCAGGCCCAGCCGGCTTTCGGTCAGGCCGAAGCGGGCGCTGGTGCTGGCAATGGCAATATCGCAGCAGGCCACCAGGCCCACCCCGCCACCGAAGGCGGCGCCATGCACCCGCGCCAGGGTTGGCTTGGGCAGCTCGTCCAGGGTGCGCATCAGCCGTGCCAGGGCCAGGGCGTCGTCGCGGTTTTCCGCTTCGCTGGCCGCGGCCATGCCGCGCATCCACTGCAGGTCGGCGCCGGCCGAGAACGAGGCGCCATGGCCGGCCAGCACCACCACCCGAACCCCGTCATCGCGGCCGGCCGCCTCCAGCGCCTCGGTCAGCTGGGCGATCAGCCCGGCGTCGAAGGCGTTGTGCAGGGTCGGCCGGTTAAGCCAGAGGGTCAGGGTGGCGCCGGTGCGCTCGATCTGCAAAGCATCGTTCATGGAAATCCAGGGTCACTTCATACCTGTATGGATCATAGCGGGCCATTGGTCATGGGCCATGACGCGACGCGGGAATGTTAGAATCGAGAACCATTTACATCCAGCAGAGAACGCGCTAGATGACGCTGTCCGAACTGCCCCTGCACACCCCGGCCGTGGTCGATTTCGTGCAGGACCTGCACGCCAACGATGCCATTGCCCGCCGCCTGCGCGAGCTGGGCTTCGTCAAGGGCGAGGAGGTGCGTCTGGTGGCCAAGGGCCCGGTGGGGGGCGAGCCGCTGCTGGTGCAGGTCGGCTTCACCCGTTTCGCCCTGCGTATCTCTGAAGCCAAGCGCGTCGTGATCGATGCCGCCCGCCAGGAAAGCCGTGCATGACCAGCAACGCCTCCGCCACCCCGCTGCGCATCGCGCTGGTTGGTAATCCCAACAGCGGCAAGACTGCGCTGTTCAACCAGCTGACCGGCAGCCGGCAGAAGGTGGCCAACTACACCGGCGTCACCGTCGAGAGGAAGGAGGGCCGCCTGCGCGCGCCGTCCGGCCGCGAGTTCGCCGTGCTCGACCTGCCCGGCGCCTACAGCCTGCAGCCGGCCAGCCTGGATGAAGCGATCACCCGCGACCTGTGCCGGGGTTTCTACCCGGGCGAGGCCGCGCCGGACGTGCTGCTGTGCGTGATCGACGCCACCAACCTGCGCCTGCACCTGCGCTTCGCGCTGGAACTGCGCGAGCTGGGCAAGCCGATGGTGATCGCGCTGAACATGGTCGATGCCGCGCAGCGCCGTGGCATCCAGATCGATGTGGCCGCGCTGGAGCGCGAGATCGGCGTGCCGGTGGTGGAAACCGTGGCGGTGCGCAAGCAGGGCGCGCGCGCGCTGGTCGAGCGGCTGGATGCCATGGTGCCGCACCTGGATGCGCCGCTGACCGGCGTGGAAGGCGGCATCGATTACCACGCCAAGGTGCGCCAGATCCTGTCGGCAGCCGTGCGCATGCCCGCGCGCACCGCGAAAATCGATGACACCCTGGACCGCTGGCTGCTGCACCCGGTGTTCGGGCTGGCCACCCTGGTGGTGGTGATGTTCCTGATCTTCCAGGCAGTGTTTGCCTGGGCGACCCCGCTCATGGATGGCATTGAAGCCGGGTTCGCCTGGCTGGGCGAACTGGCCGCCGGCGCGCTGCCGGCCGGGCCGCTGACCAGCCTGCTGACCGACGGCATCATTGCCGGTGTGGGCGGGGTGGTGGTGTTCCTGCCGCAGATCCTGATCCTGTTCGCCTTCATCCTGGCCCTGGAAGAGTCCGGCTACCTGCCGCGCGCGGCGTTCCTGCTGGACCGCATGATGGCCGCCGCCGGACTGTCCGGCCGCTCGTTCATCCCGCTGCTGTCCAGCTTCGCCTGCGCCGTGCCCGGCATCATGGCCACCCGCAGCATCCAGGACCCGCGTGACCGCCTGGCCACCATCCTGGTGGCGCCGCTGATGACCTGCTCGGCGCGCCTGCCGGTGTACGCGCTGCTGATCGGCGCCTTCATCCCCGAGGGCAAGGTCGGCATCTTCAACCAGCAGGGCCTGGTGTTGTTCGGCCTGTACGTGGCCGGCATCCTAAGCGCGCTGGTGATGTCGTGGGTGATGAAGAAGTGGCGCCGCGACAAGAGCGAGCATCCGCTGCTGCTGGAACTGCCTTCCTACCGCATTCCGCACCCGCGCGACCTGGCCGTGGGCCTGTACGAGCGCGCCATGATCTTCCTCAAGCGCGTGGGCGGCATCATCCTGGCCCTGACCGTGCTGCTGTGGTTCCTGCTGTCGTTCCCCGGCGCGCCGGAAGGGGCGACCATGCCGGCCATCGATTACAGCTTCGCCGGGCAGATCGGCCATGCGATGACCGCCATCTTCTCGCCGCTGGGCTTCAACTGGCAGATCTGCATCGCGCTGATCCCGGGCATGGCCGCGCGCGAAGTGGCGGTGTCTTCGCTGGCCACCGTGTATGCGCTGTCGGCCGCCGATGACGATGCCGCGGCGCAGGCGCTGACCCCGCTGCTGAGCGACGGCTGGTCGCTGGCCACCGGTCTGTCGCTGCTGGTGTGGTTCATCTACGCGCCCATGTGCATTTCCACCCTGGCCACCATCAAGCGCGAAACCAATTCATGGAGGCAGATGGGCTTTGCCACCGTGTACCTGTTCGCTGCGGCCTACGTGGCGGCGCTGATCACCTACCAGGTGACCGTGGCGCTGGGGGGTGGCTGATGACCGCCGGGCTGCTGATCCAGTACCTCATCATCGCGCTGGCCGTGCTGGTCAGTGCGTGGGTGGTGCTGAAGAAGCAGTTCCCGGGCGCGGCGCGCAAGCTGCGCGGCCGCGTGGCGCTGGCGTTGCTGAAGCCGGGACGCCCGGGCTGGATGCAGGCGCTGGGGCGGAAGATCGCGCCGCCGGCCAGCGGTGGCGGTGGTGCCTGTGGCGGCTGCGACAGCTGCGGCCCCACGAAGCGGTAGAGTCGAGCTTGCTCGACTGCTGTTCGCACGCATTTCGAAATGCATCCACGCGTGGCGTGGATCTACTGGACGGGTCGGGGCGCTGCCGCTAGCCTTCCTGCATGAACCAGACCCCCTTGCGATTGCTCATCCATGGCGCTTCCGGGCGCATGGGCCAGGCCTTGTTGCGCTTGGCCGCCGAACATCCTGAAGCGCTGCAGATCGTTGCCGCCGTCACCGGTCGCGCACCGGCGCAACGGGTGGTGGATGGCGTGCCGTTCTTCGCCGCCAGTGAGCTGGCAGGTGCGCCTGCCTTCGATGTGGCCATTGATTTCAGCCTGCCGGAAGGCTTCGACGCCATGCTGGCGCTGTGCGTGCAGCGCGGGGCCGGGCTGGTGTCGGGCACCACCGGCATTTCCAGCGCGCAGCGGCAGGCGCTTGACGCTGCGGCCACGCAGATTCCGCTGGTCTGGGCCTCCAACTTCAGCTTGGGCGTGGCGGTGCTGGACGAGCTGGTGGAGCGGGCAGGGCAGGCGCTGGCCGGCTGGGACTGCGACATCGTTGAATCGCACCACACGCAGAAGAAGGACGCGCCCTCGGGCACGGCGCTGACCCTGGGCGCAGCGGCGCAGCGGGGCGGGGCGCAGCCGCATTACGCCAGCCTGCGTGCCGGCGACATCGTCGGCGAGCACCTGGTGCAGTTCACCGGCCTGGGTGAGCGCATCGAACTGGTGCATCGGGCCACCAACCGCGACATCTTCGCCCGCGGCGCGCTGTTCGCCGCCCGCCAGCTGCAGGGCCGGGCGCCGGGCAGCTACCGCGTGCGCGACCTGCTGGACGGACCCCGTTAACCGGTAGCGCCGGGCCATGCCCGGCGGCCTCGTCAGTTCCGCCGGGCATGGCCCGGTGCTACCGCAGATGGCCCGCATACGCTGCCGGATTGAAATGAATACGCAATCGCCTGTTCATAAAGCGATATAAGCGCTGGCGCCAGCGGCCCGGCGGCGCTACAATTCGCACTCGCCGAATCACGAAAGCCGGACCGGTCCCAGACCGTACGTCCGCGCTTTTTTGCAACCGGATTTCCGTGAAGCGCAGGCGTGACTTCGGCCCCCCTTCGGTAGCCAAAGTGAGAATTCCGTGACCCAAGCCGCAATCCTCGTCCTCGAAGACGGCACCGTATTCGAGGGCGAATCCGTAGGCGCGCCCGGCCTGTCCGTCGGTGAGGTGGTGTTCAACACCGCCATGACCGGCTATCAGGAAGTGCTGACCGATCCGTCCTACGCCCGGCAGATGGTCACGTTGACCTATCCGCATATCGGTAACACCGGCATGACCGACCAGGACAATGAAGCGTCCAAGGTGTGGTCGGCCGGCCTGATCGTGCGCGATGTGCCGCGCCGTCCCAGCAACTGGCGCAGCCAGGTGTCGCTGCAGGACTGGCTGATCCAGCGCGGCGTGGTCGCCATCGCCGGCATCGACACCCGCAAGCTGACCCGCATCCTGCGCGAGAAGGGCGCACAGAACGGTGCGCTGATGGCCGGTGACATCGACGTGGAGAAGGCGCTGGAAGCCGCCCGCAAGTTCCCGGGCCTGAAGGGCATGGACCTGGCCAAGGTGGTCACCACCGAAAAGACCTACACCTGGACCGAAGGCCAGCTGGACCTGGACGCCAACGCGTTCGTCAGCGTGCCGGCCCGGTTCAAGGTCGTGGCCTACGACTTCGGCGTGAAGACCAACATCCTGCGCATGCTGGCCGAGCGCGGCTGCGAAGTGACCGTGGTGCCGGCGCAGACCCCGGCGGCCGACGTGCTGGCGCTGAAGCCGGACGGCGTGTTCCTGTCCAACGGCCCGGGTGACCCGGAACCGTGCGACTACGCCATCGAAGCGATCAAGAGCTTCATCGACGTGAAGATCCCGACCTTCGGCATCTGCCTGGGCCACCAGCTGCTGGGCCTGGCCTCGGGCGCCAAGACCATGAAGATGGGCCACGGCCACCACGGCGCCAACCACCCGGTGCAGGACCTGGACAACGGCCGGGTGATGATCACCTCGCAGAACCACGGTTTCGCCATCGATGAAGCGACCCTGCCGGCGACCCTGCGGGTGACCCACCGTTCGCTGTTCGACGGCACCAACCAGGGCGTGGCCCGCACCGACGTGCCGGCGTTCTCGTTCCAGGGCCATCCGGAAGCCTCGCCGGGCCCGACCGACGTGGGCCCGCTGTTTGACCGTTTCGTGGCCCTGATGGAACAGAGCAAGGCGTGATCAGTACGCCGCCGGCCCGCCGGTGGCGTCGCGATGGACCGTAAGCCCCCGCATCGCTGCTGCCCCCCCTGGCGCGGCGCTGCGGATCAAGATTCCTGATCGACAGCGTGCGATCACTCCCCCTTGTCACGCTGTACTGACTTAGAGAAGAAAATGCCCAAGCGCACTGACCTCAAGACCATTCTCATCATCGGTGCTGGCCCGATCGTCATCGGCCAGGCCTGTGAGTTCGACTATTCCGGCGCCCAGGCCTGCAAGGCCCTGCGTGACGAGGGTTACCGCGTGGTGCTGGTCAACAGCAACCCGGCCACCATCATGACCGACCCGGAGATGGCCGACGCCGTCTACATCGAGCCGATCAACTGGCAGACGGTCGAGAAGATCATCGCCAAGGAAAAGCCGGACGCGCTGCTGCCGACCATGGGTGGCCAGACCGCGCTGAACTGCGCGCTGGACCTGGCCGACAACGGCGTGCTGGAGAAGTACAACGTCGAACTGATCGGTGCCAAGCGCGAAGCGATCCGCATGGCCGAAGACCGCGAGCTGTTCCGCGTGGCCATGGGTGAGATCGGCCTGGAGTGCCCGACCGCCGCCGTCGCCCACACCCTGGACGAAGCGCTGGAGATCCAGACCCGCGTCGGCTACCCGACCATCATCCGTCCCAGCTTCACCCTGGGCGGCAGTGGTGGCGGCATCGCCTACAACCGCGAAGAGCTGGTCGAGATCGTCAGCCGCGGCCTGGAACTGTCGCCGACCACCGAAGTGCTGGTGGAAGAGTCGGTGCTGGGCTGGAAGGAATTCGAGATGGAAGTGGTCCGCGATACCGCGGACAACTGCATCATCGTCTGCTCGATCGAAAACCTGGACCCGATGGGCGTGCACACCGGTGACTCGATCACCGTGGCCCCGGCACAGACCCTGACCGACAAGGAATACCAGCGCCTGCGCGATGCCTCCATCGCCGTGCTGCGCAAGATCGGCGTGGACACCGGTGGCTCGAACGTGCAGTTCGGCATCAACCCGAAGACCGGCCGCGTGGTCGTGATCGAGATGAACCCGCGCGTGTCGCGTTCCTCGGCGCTGGCCTCCAAGGCCACCGGCTTCCCGATCGCCAAGGTCGCCGCCAAGCTGGCCGTGGGTTACACCCTGGACGAACTGAAGAACGAAATCACCGGCGGCCTGACCCCGGCCTCGTTCGAGCCGTCCATCGACTACGTGGTCACCAAGATTCCGCGTTTTGCCTTCGAGAAGTTCCCGGCGGCCGATGCGCGCCTGACCACCCAGATGAAGTCGGTCGGTGAAGTGATGGCCATGGGCCGCACCTTCCAGGAATCGGTGCAGAAGGCCCTGCGTGGGCTGGAAACCGGCAAGGTCGGCTTCGACCCGACCGGGCTGGACCTGACCAGCGAAGATGACCTGCAGACCCTGCGCCGCGAGCTGAAGGCGCCGGGCCCGGAGCGTCTGTTCTACGTGGCCGATGCGTTCCGCGCCGGCATGAGCGTGGAAGACATCTACGCGCTGTCCTTCATCGACCATTGGTTCCTGGACCAGATCGAAGAGATCATCGCCGCCGAGGGCGAAGTGGCTGCCGGTGGCATCGACGCGCTGGACGCTGCGCGCCTGCGCAAGCTCAAGCGTGCCGGTTTCTCCGATGCGCGCCTGGCCCAGCTCACCGGCACCAACGAAGCGGCCATCCGCGCGCTGCGTCGCGCGCACAAGGTGCGCCCGGTTTACAAGCGCGTGGACTCCTGTGCCGGTGAATTCTCCACCGGCACCGCCTACCTGTACTCGACCTACGAGGACGAGTGCGAGGCCGCGCCGACCAACCGCGACAAGATCATGATCCTGGGCGGTGGCCCGAACCGCATCGGCCAGGGCATCGAGTTCGACTACTGCTGCGTGCACGCGGCACTGGCGCTGCGCGAGGATGGCTATGAAACCATCATGGTCAACTGCAACCCGGAAACCGTGTCGACCGACTACGACACCTCCGACCGCCTGTACTTCGAGCCGCTGACCTTGGAAGACGTGCTGGAAATCGTCGAGCTGGAACAGCCCAAGGGCGTGATCGTGCAGTACGGCGGCCAGACCCCGCTGAAGCTGGCGCGCGCGCTGGAAGCCAATGGCGTGCCGGTGATCGGCACCAGCCCGGACTCGATCGACCTGGCCGAAGACCGCGAGCGCTTCCAGCAGCTGGTGGACCAGCTGGGCCTGAAGCAGCCGCCGAACCGCATCGCCCGCAACGACCAGGAAGCCCTGCTGCTGGCCCGCGAGATCGGCTACCCGCTGGTGGTGCGCCCGAGCTACGTGCTGGGCGGCCGCGCGATGGAAATCGTCTACGGCGAATCCGACCTGGCCCGCTACGTGCGCGACGCGGTGAAGGTGTCCAACGATTCGCCGGTGCTGCTGGACCGCTTCCTGGACAACGCCGTGGAATGCGACGTGGACATCATTGCCGACAAGGATGGCAACGTCCTGATCGGCGGCGTGATGGAGCACATCGAAGAAGCCGGCGTGCACTCCGGTGACTCGTCCTGCTCGCTGCCGCCGTACTCGCTGTCGGCCAAGACCCAGGCCGAGCTGCGCCGCCAGGTGGTTGAGCTGGCCAAGGCCCTGAACGTGGTCGGCCTGATGAACACGCAGTTCGCGATCCAGACCAGCGAAGACGGTGATGACACCATCTACCTGCTGGAAGTGAACCCGCGCGCCTCGCGTACCGTGCCGTTCGTGTCCAAGGCCACCGGCATGGCGCTGGCCAAGATCGCCGCGCGCTGCATGGCCGGCAAGACTCTGCAGGAGCAGGGCGCCACCAAGGAAATCGTGCCGGACTACTACTCGGTGAAGGAAGCGATCTTCCCGTTCGCCAAATTCCAGGGCGTCGACCCCATCCTGGGGCCGGAAATGCGTTCCACCGGTGAAGTGATGGGCGTGGGCCGTACCTTCAACGCCGCCTTCGCGCGTGCGCAGGAAGCGGGCAGCATCAAGGCCCCGCCGATCGGCAAGGCCTTCGTTTCGGTGCGCGACCCGGACAAGAAGCGCGTGCTGCCGGTGGCCAAGGCGCTGCTGGCGCGTGGCTACAGCCTGGTGGCCACCCGTGGCACCGCCGCGTGGCTGCAGCAGCACGGCATGGACTGCGAAATCATCAACAAGGTGGTGGAAGGTCGTCCACACATCGTCGATTCGATCAAGAACGGCGAGATCGTCTACATCGTCAACACGACCGAAGGCCGTGCGGCGATCAACGACTCGTTCTCGATCCGTCGCGAGGCGCTGCAGCACCGCGTCACCTACTCGACCACCATTGCCGGCGCCAAGGCGCTGGTGGATTCACTGGAATTCCGTGGCACCGGCCCCGTCTGGTCGCTGCAGGAACTGCACAAGGAGTTGAATGCATGAGAGCCCCCATCACCATGAAGGGCGCGCAGAAGCTGCGCGACGAACTGGACCACCTGAAGTCGGTCAAGCGCCCGAAGGTCATCGCTGCGATTGCCGAGGCGCGCGAGCACGGCGACCTGAAGGAGAACGCCGAGTACCACGCCGCGCGCGAGGAACAGGGATTCATCGAAGGCCGCATCAAGCAGCTGGAAGGTGAGCTGTCGCACGCCGAGATCATCGACGTGAGCAAGCTCAACGCCGGTTCGAAGGTGGTGTTCGGCGCCAGCGTGACTCTGGCCGACGTGGAAACCGACGAAGAGAAGAAGTACCAGATCGTTGGCGACCTGGAAGCGGACATCAAGCTGGGCCTGATCGCCATTTCTTCGCCGGTGGCCCGCGCGATGATCGGCAAGCTGGAAGGCGATTCGATCGTGATCGACGCCCCGGCCGGCCAGCGCGAGTACGAAATCGTCAGCGTCAGCTATCTGGACTGACCGGGTGGCAACGGCGACCCTGTTGTTGCCGGCGCGCAGCCGCTTTGCGGCGGCTGCATTGCCTGACGAGGTGGCGCGCGCCCTGGGCCGCGCCACCACTGTGCAGCTGGATGCGGGCGAACGCGCCCAGCTGCAACGCCATTTCAGCGTGGCCGCGCCGCACTGGCCGGTGGCCGCACTGACCCGCCAGCGCGATGTTGGCGATGCCGCCGGTGCGTGCTGGCTGCGCGCCGATCCGGCCTGCATGGTGCCGGACATGCACGGTGCGCGCATGATGGGGCACGGCGAAACGCTGCGGCCCACGCTGGCCGACAGCCTGGCCTTGCTGCCGGTACTGCAGCCGCTGTTTGCCGATGCCGGTTTCGTGCTGGATGCACCGGACCCGGCGCGCTGGTACCTGCGCCTGCCCATCGACATTGAACTGCCCGACTTCGACAGCCCTGACGATGTGCTGGGCGATGACCTGTTCTCGCACCTGCCCGAAGGCGAGGCCGGCCGACGCTGGCGAGCCTTGATGACCGAAGCGCAGGTGCTGCTGCACAACCATTCGTGGAACCAGCAGCGTGCCGCGCAGGGCCAGCAGCCGATCAATTCCCTGTGGTTCTGGGGCGGTGGCGTGATGCCGGTCTCGGTGACCACGCAGCACGTGCAGGTACGCAGCCGCGACGCCCTGCTGCAGGGCCTGGCCCAGGCTGCCGGCGTATCGGTCGATGGCGAGCAGTCCGTCGATGCCCTGGTCGACCTGCGCCAGCTGCGTTCGCTGCAGCAACTGGGCAACGATGCCATCCGCCCACTGCTGGTGGCCCTGCAGCGCGGCGAGCTGCAGCGCCTGGTGCTGGATTTCGAGGACGGCCTGCAGTTCCAGCTGGACAAGCGCCAGCGCTGGCAGTTCTGGAAAAAGCCCCGCCAGCTGCACGACTGAGCGGGGTCGGAGGAGCGGGCTCTGACCCCCGATGCGGTAGGTGCCAACCTTGGTTGGCACGCCACGCTCCGGTAGGTGCCAACCTTGGTTGGCACGTTGGGATCAGTCGAGCATGGCTCGACTCTACAGAGGGCGGGCAGGGCGCCGCCCTGCCGACCTCACTTCACCGTGCTGACGATCGTCGGCAGCGTCCAATGCCCACCCGCTACGCCACGGCACTGGCCGGTGGTGAACGCGCTGGTCTTCACGAAACGCTGGCCATCCCAGACCCAATCGTGGCCGGAGAAGCAATCGCCGATACCGCGACCACGGAAGCGCCCGCGCAGGGTCATGTCGTCGGTGTCGAAATCCTCTGCATCGGAGGTGACAAAGTGCGCCTGGTACGGCGCCTTGTCCTGCACCACCCAGTAGCCGCTGCTGAAGTTGTAGGCGCCCATGAAGCAGCTGGTGCTGGCCAGCACATGCGAACCGTCCAGCCGCACGATATCGATCTCGTCCTGCTCGCCTTCGCTCACGCGGCGGCATTCGTCCGCGTTCGGCAGGCTGGCCTGTAGTGCCTTGCGCAGCGCCGGGGCATTGGCCAGGGCCGCATCGCCACTGCGCGCCGGCGCCAGCTTGCCGTGCACCACCACCGGAATCGGCAGCGCTGCAGGCACGCTGGCCTCGGCCTTGTTGCCGCGGCGCACCAGCGCGCCGGGCGTACCCAGCCGGCCCTGCGCCTCGTCCATCTTCAGCAGCACGGCCGTAGCGCCGCTGTCCGAGATCGGCCAGGCCTTACCCTTGCCATCGACGATCTCGATGCGCGCCTTGCGGGGCAGGGCGGCGAGCAGAGCATCGGTCTGCGCCTGCTTCAACAGCACCTTTTCCGCTTCTCCGGTGTCCTGCACCGGGCCCAGATCCTTGCCATTCAGGCGCAGGCGCAGCGCACCGGTCGGCGACGGGTCATCGCCTTCGCCGTTGCGCAGGCGCGCGATCACCGGCGCGTTGGGGCCGCCCGCACGTTCCAGCATCAGGCTCAGCAGGTTGGCGGGCTCTTCCGGGCTGTAACCCGCGGCGCGACAGGTGCGGGTGTTGTCGCAGGCCAGCGACCAGTCGTTGTGCTGGAATTCGACACCGGCCTTCGGCTCGGGGGTGGCGGCGTGGGCGGCCGGGGCGAGGGCGAGGGCCAGGAACAGAATGTGGCGCATGGACAGAAATCCGTTTCGGGGCCGGCAAGCATGGAAGAAACGGCGGGGGATTCCAAATGCTTCAGACGGGGTCAGAGCCCTCTGCGGGCAGAGGGGTCCGACCCCGGGCTCCAAATGCTTCCGATGGGGTCAGAGTCCTCTGCAGGCAGAAGGCTCTGACCCCGCGCTATCATGGTGACGTCTTCCGCAACCCGGCGATGCCGATGTCCCTTGCCGCCGATGCTGCGCTGCCCGTGTCCGATACCCCGCTGATCCGCCGCCGCGAGGCCGTGCAGCCCGGTGCGTGGCCCGACGACACGCTGCCGCTGCTGGCCCGCCTGTATGCCAGCCGTGGTGCGACCACACCGGAACTGGCGCTGCCGCGACTGGGCAACCTGCATGCGCCCGAACTGCTGACCGGCATCGATGCGGCCGTGGCCCTGCTGGTCGACGCCATCGCCAACGACAAGCGCATCCTGGTCGTCGGCGATTTCGACTGCGACGGAGCCACCGCATGTGCGGTAGGTGTGCGCGGCCTGCGCATGCTGGGCGCGCAGTACGTCTTCCACGCGGTGCCCAACCGCATGGTGCATGGTTACGGCCTGTCGCCGTCGCTGGTGGACGAACTGGCGGCGCTGCAGCCGGACGTGCTGGTGACCGTCGACCACGGCATTGCCTGCCATGCCGGTGTCAACGCCGCCAAGGCGCGCGGCTGGCAGGTGCTGGTCACCGACCACCATCTGCCCGGCCCGCAGCTGCCGCCGGCCGATGTCATCGTCGATCCGAATCTGCAGGGCGATGATTTCCCCAGCAAGTCGCTGGCCGGTGTCGGCGTCATCTTCTATGTGCTGATGGCCCTGCGCCGCTGCATGCGCGAGGCCGGCGTGTTCGCCGATGGCAAGGGCCCGGACCTGACCACGCTGCTGGACCTGGTGGCCGTAGGCACCGTGGCCGATCTGGTCGCACTGGATGCCAACAATCGTGCGCTGGTCAGCGCCGGTCTGCGCAGGCTGCGGGCCGGGCAGGGCTGCGTAGGCCTGAAGGCGCTGATCGAAGCCAGCGGACGCGACGCTGCACGCCTGACCTCCACCGATATCGGCTTCGCGTTGGGCCCGCGCCTGAATGCGGCCGGTCGCCTGGAAGACATGGCGCTGGGCATCGAACTGCTGCTCACCGAAGATCCGCGGCAGGCGCGCGACATTGCCCAGACCCTGGAACAGATCAATGCCGAGCGGCGCGCGGTGCAGCAGTCGATGACCGATGACGCCGAGCAGGCGCTGTCGCGGGTGGTGCTGCACGAGCAGGGCCAGCGCCCGGTCGCGGCATGCCTGTTCGACGCCGAGTGGCACCCCGGCGTGGTCGGCCTGGTGGCGTCGAAAATGAAGGACCGCCTGCATCGTCCGGTGATTGCATTTGCACCGGCCGAACCAGGCGCGGACACCCTGCGCGGTTCGGCGCGCTCCATCCCCGGGCTGCATATCCGTGACGCGCTGGCGCTGGTCGATGCGCGCCATCCCGAGCTGGTGGAGCGCTTCGGTGGCCATGCCATGGCCGCAGGCCTGAGCATGCGCCTGCAGCACCTGCCCGCGTTCGAGGCGGCCTTCGTCGCCATCGTGCAGGAACTGCTGGATCCGGCCGCGCTGCAGCAACAGGTGCTCAGCGATGGCGAGTTGTCCGCAGACGAATTCGATCACCGCCATGCCGATGCGCTGCGCCTGGCCGGCCCCTGGGGGCAGGGCTTCCCCGAGCCCTTGTTCGACGGCCACTTCGAAGTAGCCAACTGGCGCGTGCTGAAAGAGCGGCATCTGAAGCTCGAGCTGCGCCTGCCCGGGCTGCCCGGCACGATCAACGCCATCCATTTCGGTGGCTGGCATGGCAATGCGCCCGGCCGCCATGTGCACCTGGCCTACCGCCTGGCCTGCGATGACTACCGCGGCGGCACCGCGATCCAGCTGATCGTGGAGCATTGCCTGCCCGCTTGATGGCAGAGTGCCGCGCTTCGTGCTCGCCGGGCATGGCCCGGCGCTACCAGGGGCCCCGCACGCTGCGGTAGCGCCGGGGCGGGGCCGGGGGGGGGGGGGGGGGGCGGCCCGCGGCCCCCCCCCCCCCCGCCCCCCCCCCCGCGGGGGCCGCGGGGGGCGGGCCCGGGCGGGATGCATCGATGGTCGACCGCTAACCCCACCTGCCTTTGTGGTGCGTTGAACCCTGCACGATCCCACTGGAGCCGTGCCATGCCACTTGCCCGCTGCGTCCCCTTCATCCTGCTGGTGCTGGCGGCCTGGTCCGCAGACGCGCAGTCCCCCGGCATTGCGCGCCCTCAGCCCAGCACTCCGCTGTTGGTTGCTCCAGCCGCCGGACAGCCGATCCAGCTGCGCCAGGCGCGCATCGAAGGCGAAGTGCAGGCCGGTATCGCGCAGACCCGCATCACCCTGGAATTCCACAACCCGAACCGTCGCGTGCTGGAAGGCGAGCTGCAGTTCCCCTTGGCCGATGGCCAGCAGATCAGCGGCTTTGCGCTGGATATCGATGGCGAACTGCGCGAGGCGGTGCCGGTGCCCAAGGACAGGGGGCGCCAGGTGTTCGAGGAGATCGCCCGGCGCGGTGTGGACCCCGGCCTGCTGGAGCAGACCGCCGGCAACCAGTTCCGCCTGCGCATCTATCCGCTGCCAGCCGGCGGCAGCCGCCGCGTGCAGCTGGTCGTGCGCGAGCCGCTGGCTTACGCCGGCAACGGCTGGCAATGGGCGCTGCCACTGCAGTTCGCCGCGGGTGCGGCGTCGGTTGAGCTGAAACTGCAGGCGCCGGGCGAAGCGACGGCGGGCACGGCACCGTTCCGTATCGATGCGGGTCAGCTGCATTGGCAGGGGCGCGGCGCGCAGTTGCCGGCGCAGCTGCAGTGGACGCTGCCTGCGGCGCGCCGTGCGCAGGTGCAGGTGGCCAACTGGCAGGACGGCCATTACCTGCTGGCACAGCTGCCGGTGGCTACAAGCACCACGCCGCGCACGCTGCCGCGCGACATCGGCCTGCTCTGGGATGGCTCGGGTTCGGCGGGCCAGCGTGACCGCACGCGCGAGTTCGCGCTGCTGGACCACTACTTCGCCGCCATGGGCGACGGCACGGTCGTGCTGACGGTGCTGCGTGACCGCCCCGAGCCCGAACGCCGCTTCCGTATCCGCAAGGGCGATTGGAGTGCGCTGCGGCAGGCGTTGCAGGCGGTGCGGCCCGATGGCGCCAGTGCGTTGGCCCAGTGGCAGCCGCAGCCGGGCGTGCAGGAATACCTGCTGGTCAGTGACGGCCTGCTGACCTATGGGCCCGAAGCCCTGCCTGCACTGGCCGAGGGGCAGCGACTGTTCGCAATCAGCAGTGCGGGCGCACGCACCGACAGCACTCGCCTGCGCGGCTGGAGCCAGGCGCATGGCGGACGTTTTGTGGCAGTGGGCACCGACGTGGGCGCCGCAGCGCGCGAACTTCTGTCTGCGCCGCTGGATGTGCAGATCGATGCCGGGCGCGGCGTGCAGGACGTGGTGATCGATCGCCGCAGCGAAGCGCAGGGCTGGTTGTGGCTGCATGCACGTCTGGCCGCCGACGGCGTACCGATGCGGGTGCGCGTTGCCGGCAGCGATTGGCAGGCTCTGCCGGGTAGCACGCGCAGTGATGACGGCGCGCTGCTTGCGGGACTGTGGGCACAGGCGCAGCTGCAGCAGCTGGCGCTGGACCGGCGCAGCAACCGCGAAGCGATGCAGCGCCTGTCGCAGCAGTTTGGCCTGGTCGGGCCGGACACGTCGCTGATCGTGCTGGAGACGCTGGACGACTACCTGCGCTATGCCATCCGTCCGTCGGGCGCGCTGCGCGCCGGGTATGATGCCCGTTTCGCAAAGCAGGTGGCGGATCGCCAGGCCGAGGACCGCCGCCGCCTGGATGCGGTGGCCGCGCAGTGGAAGGAGCGCCAGCAGTGGTGGAACCGCCGTTGGCCGAAGACCGCGCCGTCCGCTGCGGGTAACGCCAAGGAAATCGCGCAGAACGGGGCCGTGGCCAGTGCGCCGATGGCCCTGCTGGCTGCACCGGCACCGGCAGCTCCTCCGCCGCCCCCGGCACCGATGGCACCGGCCCGCGCCCGCAGGCAGGCACCGGCCGCCGAGGCGATGACGTTGGACGCGATGGCCGTGGCGACCGATGATGCAGGAGGTGCCGCTGCGCCGGCCAACCGTGGCCAGCTCGGCATCCGGTTGGCGGCCTGGCAGCCTGATTCAGACGTCGCCCGCCGCCTGCGCCAGGGCCCGCCCGCGCAGCTGTACGACCGCTACCTGGCCGAACGGGATGCCCACGCCGACAGCAGCGCGTTCTTCCTCGACGTGGCCGACCTGCTGCTGGCGCAGGGGCAGCGCGAACTGGCGCTGCGTGTGCTGTCCAACCTGGCCGAGATGGAGCTGGACAATCGGCACCTGCTGCGCGTGCTCGGTTATCGCCTGATGCAGGCCGATGCCCCTGCGCTTGCCGTACCGGTGTTCGAACAGGTGCTGGCGATGGGCCAGGAAGAGCCGCAGAGCTTCCGCGATCTGGGCCTGGCCTTGGCAGCGGCCGGCAAGCCGCAGCAGGCATTGGACCCGCTGTACCAGGTGGTGGTGCGCCGCTGGGACAGCCGTTTCAATGGTGTTGCCCTGATCGCACTGGACGAACTGACCAACCTGGTGGCACGCAGCCGGCCGGCACTGGACACCCAAGGTATCGACCCGCGCCTGCTGCAGGCCATGCCGCTGGACCTGCGCGTGGTGCTGGCCTGGGATGCCGACAACAGCGACATGGACCTGTGGGTGACCGACCCCAACGGCGAGCGCGCCTACTACGGCAACCGCCTGACCTGGCAGGGCGGGCAGATGTCGCAGGACTTCACCGGCGGATACGGCCCCGAGCAATTCTCGCTGCGCAACGCAAAGCCCGGGAAATACAAGGTGGAAGCCAACTACTTCGGCAGTCGCCAGCAACTGGTGACCGGCGCCACCACGCTGATGCTGCGCCTGACCACCCATTGGGGCACGCCGCAGCAAAAGGACCAGAGGGTCACGCTGCGCCTGAAGGACCGCGCCGACACCATCCTGGTCGGCGAATTCGAAGTCCAGTAGAGCCACGCCATGCCGGGCTGCAGGGAGCCCACAGCAAGCCATCCACGCACGGCGTGGATCTACCGCTGGCGCGGAATCCACCGCGCCAGCGCCACGCCACCGCCGAGGATCAGCAGCGTGCCAACGGTATGCCAGAACACTTCGGTAACCGGCGCGTCGGGCAACGGAAGGCGGTACGCCAGCCATTCAATCAACGGTCGCGCCAACAGGTAGATCACCACCACACCCAATACCCGCAGCACGCGTTGCACGATGCCTTGCGGATCCACCGGCCAGCCGCGCCACTGAAGCCACGCCACCAGCAGAGCGAGCGCCAGCAGGCGTGCGGCTTCGCCCAGCGGCACCAGATGCGTCCACAACGAAGCCCCTGCCAGCGCCACGCCCACGCCCAGCAGTAAGGGCAGCTGCCAGCGTCGGGCCCCGCGCAGCCCTGGCATCAGCTGCCAGGCCAGCACGGCCACACCGATCCCGATCAGCCACCCGGCCACCACGTCGGCCAGGAAGTGCCGGCCCAGGTACATGCGCGAAATGGCCATCAACAACGGCCAACCCAGCACCAGCACCCAACGCAGCCAGCGCAGGCGGATGCCGAATGCCAGCAGCAGGCTGACGCAGGCGGCGGTGGTGATGCCCACGTGGCCGCTGTTGAAACCATAGTCGGCGTGCGGCTGCGCGCGCAGCATCGCCGTGGCCCGCGCATCGGGCAGCGACCAGAACGTGCGGCCACCGCCATCGACCACGAACGGATGCGAAGGCTCACCCTTGTCCAGTACCGCCGCATCCACGTCGGAGGGGCGGGGCAGGGCGGCGCTCTGCTTGATCGCATGCGTGGCGCAGGCCATCAGCAGCACCGCCAGCATCACGCACAGGCCCGCTCGAAGTCGCGCGCCGAACGCGCACACCAGGATCAGCGCGGTATAGCCCAGCTCGTAGCCGAGCAGGCTGATGAACTGCATTACTGCCAGCATCCAGCTGACGTCGAAGGTCTGCTGCAACCACAGGTGCCACTGCGTCTGGAACATCCGTTGTCCTCAATGCGCCGGTACGACGCGTGCAGTGGCCGACGATAGCGGATGGGTGCGCAGTCCGAACAGGGGGCGCAGCCAACGCACGCGGCGGATCAACAGTTCGTGGATCAACAGGCAGCCGCCGACCGTGCCGGCCACCAGCAGCGCCGGTTCCAGCCACGGGCCCAGCTGCAGCGGTCGCAGCGCATACAGCAGCACGATCAACACGGTCTGGTGCAGGATGTACCAGCTGAACACCGCCTCGCGGCAATAGGCCTGGCCCGGCCACGGGCGCGCCAGCAGCACCCGGGCCCAGCCGAACAGCGCCAGCAGCATGCACCAGGTGTAGAGCGCGCGACCGACGCGTTCGGTCTGCGCCCAAGGCAGGGCCAGAATCCACGGATCAACGTTGCCCACGTCCGGCAGTCGGGCCAGCGCGCGGATGCCCAGCTCCAGGCACACTCCCAGCACGGCCAGGCCAAGGGTCAGACGGCGGCCGCGCACCAGCAGGTCCCAGCCGCGCTGCCAGCGTGCGGCCAGGAAGCCGCCCAGGAACAGCGGCAGCGACTCGGCGTGCACGTAGACGTCGTCCAGCAACGCATGGGTTGGCGGCCAGCGCGGCATAAGTACCAACAGCGCCCAGGCCAGCCAGACCACCGGCAGCACCAGCAGCGCGGCTCCCAACAGACGATCACCCACTTGCAGCGTCGGCAGCGCCTTGGCCACCGGCCGCAGCAGGCTGGCCAGCACCACGGCCAGCACGGTGTAGGGCAGCAGGTAGGCCAGGTACCACAGGTGGTTCCAGGTGAAGCCGTACTGGGAACCGGTGAAGTGCGCGCCTGGCCATGGCCGGAACTGCCAGTAGCGCCACAGGAACCGTCCCAGCCCCGGCGCCACATCGCCCTTGTCCAGCGCCTCGCAGTACGCCTGCAGCGAGACCACCGCCACGATGCCGAACAGCAGCGGCAGCAGCAGGCGCCAGCAGCGGCGCAGGGTATGCGGCAGGCGGCCCCGGTCGGGCAGAGACAGGCCCAGGGCGATGCCGCTGATGGCAAACAGCAGCGGCATCCGCCAGCGATTGAGGGCGATCATCGGCCATTGCAGCCATTGCGCGGTGTAGGCGCTCTTCAGGTGGAAATCCCAGCCGGCCACGTAGGCCATGGCGGCGTGGTAGAGGATCAGCAGGGCGAAGGCGGCGATGCGCAGGGTGTCCAGATCGTGGCGTCGGTGCATGGCGATGGGCATCAGGGGGACGCTGCACCTTCGCTCGCCAACCATCACCGCACCAGCTGAAAGGGCGCAGTGGCGGGCGTTCTGGGTCCAATGGCGGGGCTGCAGGGACCAATGGCCGATGCGCGCGGGGGCGGATGGGCAACAATGGCGGCATGGAAAATGGAGATCCGGCGGCACGTGCCGCTGCAACCGCCCAGGTGGCGTATAGACCCGGCAAGGACGTGATGTTCTGGTCGCTGCTGTTCCTCTGCACCGCCGCGGGCAATGTGCTGGCGCAGTGGATGCGGGCGGTGCGTGACGCGCAGCTCTTTGCCGGGCTGGGCACCTCCATCGAGGAGTTCAGCAGCGCGCTGGCAACCCTGGGGCTGCTGATGCTGCTGCAGGCGGCAGCCCGCCGGTGGCCGCTGCATGCCGATACCTGGCGGCGCCGGATCGGCTTCTATGTGCTGGGCGGCGTTGCCTGGTGGCTGCTGCATGTCAGCGCCATGGTGCTGCTGCGCAAGGTGGCCTTCGCCGTGGTCGGCCAGCGCTACGTCTATGGCGACTGGCCGGCACAGTGGTTCTACGAGTTCTTCAAGGACGTGCAGACCTACAGCCTGCTGGTGATCGCCGTGCATGCCGTGGCCTGGTTCGGCCGCCAGCGGCAGGGCGAGGCACACCTGCTGGCGCCGCCCGACGAAGGCTCGCCGGTGGAGCCGGTCGAGCGCCCGCAGCACTTCCTGGTGCGCAAGCTGGGCAAGGAGTTCCTGGTGGCCACGGTGGATGTGGAATACGCCCAGGCGGCCGGCAACTATGTGAACCTGCGGGTGCGCGGGCATGACTACCCGTTGCGGATCACCATGGCGGCGCTGGAGCAGCGGCTGGACCCGACCGTGTTCCTGCGGCCGCACCGAAGCTGGCTGATCCACCGCGACCATCTGCGCTCGATCGAGCCGCTGGACGGCGGCGAAGCGCTGCTGCACATGGCAGACGGGACCAGGGTGCCGTGCAGCCGACGGCAGTTGCCGCTGCTGCGGCAGGCGCTGGTCGCTTCGCACGCAGGGTAGCGTCGACTGTCAGTCGACTATCGCGCGCAGCGCGGGCTCCTTCACAACCTGAACGGAGAGCAGTCGACTGACAGTCGACTCTACCGGAGGCTGACGGGGGCGAAGGTGCCGTGCAGCCGACGGCAGTTGCCGCTGCTGCGGCAGGCGCTGGGTGCTTCGTACGGGGGGTAGCGTCGATTGTCAGTCGACTGTCGCGCGCAGGGCGGGCTCCACCACAACCTGAACGGAGAGCAGTCGACTGACAGTCGAGTCTACCGGAGGCCGACGGGGCCAAGGTGCCGTGCAGCCGACGGCAGTTGCCGCTGCTGCGGCAGGCGCTGGGCGCTTCGCACGGAGGGTAGAGTCGACTGTCAGTCGACTATCGCGCGCAGCGCGGGCTTTTCCACAACCTGAACGGAGAGCAGTCGACTGGCAGTCGACTCTACCCGCCGCCCCCCCTCATGCCGGGAACCCCGGCCTGCGGTATCATTGGCAGTCATCTATTTAGTGCATAACCGCCGACATGATCGAACTGAATCCTGTCCGCCAGCGCATCGCCGATCTGACCGATCGTGTGGTGTCGCTCAGGGGGTATCTTTGACTACGACGCCAAGAAAGAGCGTCTTGAAGAAGTAACGCGGGAGCTGGAAAGCCCAGACGTCTGGAACAACGCCGAGTACGCGCAGAACCTGGGCCGCGAGCGCTCCAGCCTGGAAAAGACCGTGGGCGGCATCGCCTCGGTGCTGGACGGCCTGACCGACGCGACCGAGCTGCTGGAACTGGCTGAATCCGAACAGGACGAAGACACCGCCCTGGCCGTGGTCGCCGATCTGGACAAGCACCAGGCGCACGTGGAAAAGCTGGAATTCCAGCGCATGTTCTCCGGCGAGATGGACAATGCGGCGGCCTTCGTCGACATCCAGGCCGGTGCCGGTGGCACCGAAGCCCAGGACTGGGCCGAAATCCTGCTGCGCATGTACCTGCGCTGGTGCGAATCGCGCGGTTGGAAGACCGAGCTGATGGAAGTGTCCGGCGGCGACGTCGCGGGCATCAAGTCGGCCACCCTGCGCGTGGAAGGCGATTACGCCTATGGCTGGCTGAAGACCGAGACCGGCGTGCACCGTTTGGTGCGCAAGTCGCCGTTCGACTCGGACAACCGCCGCCACACCAGCTTCACCTCGGTGTTCGTGTCGCCGGAAATCGATGACAACATCGATATCACCATCAACCCGGCCGATCTGCGTACCGACGTGTACCGTTCGTCCGGTGCAGGTGGTCAGCACGTGAACAAGACCGAGTCGGCGGTGCGTATCACCCACATCCCGACCAACATCGTTGTGGCCTGCCAGACCGGCCGCAGCCAGCACCAGAACCGCGACAACGCGATGAAGATGCTGGCCGCCAAGTTGTACGAGCTGGAGATCCAGAAGCGCAACGCCGAAAAGGACGCGGTGGAAGCCACCAAGTCCGACATCGGTTGGGGCAGCCAGATCCGCAACTACGTGCTCGACCAGAGCCGTATCAAGGACCTGCGCACCGGTATTGAACGTTCGGACACGCAGAAGGTGCTGGACGGCGACCTGGACGAGTTCGTCGAGGCCAGCCTGAAGGCCGGCCTGGCCGTGGGTTCCAAGCGCATCGATGCCTGATCGGCGCGCCTGCGCGGATATCGTCATCCTCGTGCGCAACGCCGAGGGTGGCCGCACCGTTTTTCTGTAGAGCCGAGCCATGCTCGGCTGCTGTTGGCGCGAACGGGTACGGCGGGGGCGATGATGCGCAGCGAAGGTGAACGCAAAGAACTGGGCGGCTTCCTGAAAGCCTGCCGCGCCCGTGTCGACCCCGCCACGCTCGGCCTGCCGGCCGGGCGCCGGCGGACCCCGGGGCTGAAACGCGAGGAAGTGGCGCTGGCCATCGGGGTCAGCGTGAGCTGGTACACCTGGATCGAGCAGGGCCGCGAAGTGCGTGCCTCGCCGGAAGTGCTGGAGCGCCTGGCCAAGGTGCTGCGCCTGAGCGATGACGAGCGCGCCTACGCCTTTGCGCTGTCCGGCTATGGCGTGCCACTGGAATCGCCGGACGAAAGCGTGACCGACGGCCTGCGCCAGCTGGTGGAGGCGATGCAGCCGATCCCGGCCTACGTGCGCAATACGCGCTTCGACATACTGGCCTGGAACCCGGCCATCGCCGAGCTGTTCGTGGATTACAGCCAGTTTCCGCCGCACGAGCGCAACACGCTGCGGCTGATGTTCCTGTACGCGCCGTACCGCACGCTGATTCTCAACTGGGAAGAAATGACCCGTGGCCTGCTGGCCGGGTTCCGTGCAGCGATGGCGCAGGCGCCGGACAAGGCGCCGTTCCTGGCACTGGTCGAGGACCTTGCTGCACACAGCGAGGAATTCCGGCTGTGGTGGCCGGAGCACGATGTACGTCGCTTCGACGAGGGTGCGAAGAAGCTGAACCACCCTGTGCGTGGGTTGCTGGACCTGCAGTACGTGGCGCTGGTGCCGGAAAGCCGGCACGACCTATCGCTGGTGACCTACCTGCCGCGCAGGTAGAGGGTGTGCGGCAGGGCTTGCAGCCCTGCACCTGCTCAATGCAACGGCGACGGCAACGGCAACGTCAAAAGCTGGGTACTCGTGGGATGGCGGGGCGGTGTGGGCTTGCAGGACACGCCGCAAGTACGTCCCTGTAGGCTCGTAGGCGCCATCCATGG
>NZ_JACVUD010000049.1:0-30423 GCF_016624905.1 Stenotrophomonas sp. S49
CCCCCCCCCCCCCCCCCCCCCCCCCCCCCCCCCCCCCCCGCCCCCGCCCCCGCCCCCCCCCCCCCCCACGTCGGAATCAGTCGACCACGCGGCAGAACACGGCCTTCAGGTAGCGCGATTCCTGCACGTGCGCCATGAACGGATGGTCCGGACCGGCGCCGGCCACCTTCAGGATCTGGATCGTGCGGCCGGAGAAATACGCCGCGCGGCGCAGCATGTCCAGGAACTGGTCCTCGGCCACCAGGCCGGTGCAGGAGAACGTGGCGAACAGGCCGCCCGGCTTCACCACGCCCAGCGCCAGCTTGTTCATGTCCAGGTACTTCTTCAGCGCGGTGATCACCTGGTCGCGGTCGCGGGTCATCTTCGCCGGGTCCAGGATCACCACGTCGTACTGCTCGCCGCGGTTGGCGGCATCGCGCAGCCACGGGAAGATGTCGGACTGGACGAACTTCGGGCGCACGTTGTTCAGGCGCGAATTGCCCTTGGCGATCTGGATCACGTCTTCATCGATGTCGATGCCGACCACTTCCGACGCACCACGCGCAGCCGCGTACACGGCGAAGCCACCGGTGTTGCAGCACAGGTCCAGCACGCGCTTGCCTTCCACCTGCTGGCTCAGCCACTCGCGGTTCTCGCGCTGGTCGGCGAAGAAGCCGGTCTTGTGCGCACCGGCCGGGTCCGCACGGAACTTGATGCCGTACTCGGTGATTACCGATGCTTCGGTGGTGGTGTTGCCGTGGAAGTCGAAGCTTTCCTGCTTCTGCACGTGTTCGTCGGCGAAGCTGTGGAAACGGCAGCCCGGGAACTGCTCGCGCAGCGCGTCGTAGATCCACTCGCGGTGGCGGAACATGCCGGCGGCGAAGAATTCGACCACCACCAGGTCGCCGTAGCGGTCCACCACCAGGCCGGACAGGCCGTCGCCTTCGCTGTGCACCACGCGCCAGGCGTCGGACACCGTGTCGAGCTTCAGCACCTCACGGCGCAGCGACACCGCCTGGGCGATCTTGCGCGAGAACCAGCCGGCATCCACCGGCACGTTCTGATCGCTTTCAAGGATGCGCACGGCAATGCGCGAGTGCCCGTTGTAGAACCCGCGGCCGATGAATTCGCCATCAATGCCGACCACGTCGACGATGGAACCGGGCTTGGGGCGGACGGTCGGCTTTTCGACCAGCTTCTGGAAGATCCACGGGTGGCTGGAACGCCACGCATTCTTCAGGCGGACAACGGGCAGGGGGGTATTCATCCGCCTATTGTAGCCGGGGGGCGCTTTCATAGAGTCGAGCTTGCTCGACTGGCGTTGCTGAACGGTCCCGTTCAGTCGAGCAAGCTCGACTCTACGAGAGCCCGGGCAGCCGGGGTCGGATCCCCAACGGGCCCCGACCCCATTCCGCCTTGGTAGGTGCCAACCTTGGTTGGCACGCTGGTCGGGGTCAGAGCCCGTGCGGGGATCCGACCCCGTCGCCACCCCATTTGACGGCGGGCCGGCCAGGCCGCAGAATCGGCGCCAGAAGGGGAGTAGCTCCCAGACGTTGTCGCCGTCAATTCGAGCCCGCAGGCTCCGGTGCAACGGCAATCCCACCCGCGTGGGGTTGCGAGCGAGACCTTCGCCGTACTGGCGAAGCTCTGTCCCTGGATCCCCCTCCCGATCCTCCGTTGCAGATCCTCGCCGTACGGCCTGGCATTCATCTTTCCAACGGATATTCCCAATGCAGACGATCGGTAATGTGTGGATGTGGGGCGGCTTCGTGGCGGTGGTGATCATCGCCCTGCTGGTCGACCTGGTGTTGATGCGTCACGGCGGCCCGCACAAGGTCACCTTCAAGGAAGCCCTGTGGTGGTCCATCGGCTGGGTCGCCCTGGCCCTGCTGTTCAACGCGGGCCTGTGGTTCTACCTCAGCGAGACCGCCGGCCAGGTGGTGGCCAACAAGGTGGGCCTGGAGTTCCTGACCGGCTACCTGGTGGAAAAAGCCCTGGCGGTGGACAACATCTTTGTCTTCCTGATGATCATGAGCTACTTCGCGGTGCCGGAGGAACAGCGCCAGAAGGTGCTGATCATCGGCATTCTGGGTGCGATCGTGCTGCGTACGATCATGATCTTCGCTGGCAGCGTGCTGATCAGCCAGTTCCATTGGCTGCTCTACGTGTTCGGCGCCTTCCTGCTGTTCACCGGCTGGAAGATGTGGTTCGCCGCCGGCCAGGAACCGGATCTGGAAACCAACCCGGCGCTGCGCTGGATGCGCAAGCACCTGCGCCTGCTGCCAGGCTATGAAGGCAACGCGCTGAGTGTGAAGCGCGATGGCGTGCGCTGGTTCACCCCGCTGTTCGCGGTGTTGATCCTGATCGCGGTGACCGACGTGATCTTCGCCGTGGACAGCATCCCGGCCATCTTCGCCATCACCACCGACCCGTTCATCGTGCTCACCTCCAACGTGTTCGCCGTGCTGGGCCTGCGCGCCATGTTCTTCCTGCTGGCCGGCATGGCTGACCGCTTCCACCTGCTGCCGTACGGTCTGGCGCTGGTGCTGGGCTTCATCGGCATCAAGATGATGATCATCGACCTGTTCAAGATCCCCACCCCGGTGTCGCTGGGCGTTGTGGCGGTGATCATCGCCGCGACCGTGGTGCTCAGCCTGAAGTACCCGCCGAAGGAAGGCACTGGCGCGGCCTGATCCTGGCCGGGCCTGCAACACGGCCGGCGGGATTGTCCCGCCGGCCGTGCCCACTCTCCCGCCGCGGTGGCCTTGGTTTCGCGCCAGCCACCGCCATTGCTGAAGCATGGACAACAACGCGCCCCTGCCCGCCGGCGACGTGCCGGCCCCCCGCAATGACCGCCAGCGCATCGTGCGGGCGTTTAACACCAGCCTGGCCGCCGTGCTGGTGCTGGTGGTCGTGTTCGCCCTGCAGGGCAGTTTCGACTGGCGACCGTGGGCGGTGGCCCCGCTGGAAGCCAAGGGCCTGCTGGGCCTGATCGGTGGGCCAATGCTGCATGCGTCGGTGGAGCACATCGCCGCCAACAGCATCGCGATCCTGATCCTGGGCACCCTGGCTGGCAGTGTCTATCCGAAGGCGACCCTGCGTGCCCTGCCCCTGCTGTGGCTGGGTTCGGGCATTGGCGCGTGGATGCTGGGCAACCCGGGCAGCGTGCACCTGGGCGCCAGTGGCGTCACCCACGGGCTGATGTTCCTGCTGGCCAGCCTGGGCCTGCTGCGCCGCGACCGCGCGGCCATCGCCACCGGCCTGATCGGCATGCTGTTCTACGGCGGCATGTTGATGACCATCCTGCCACATGCCGACGGCGTGTCCTGGCAGTCGCACATGGGCGGTGCCTTTGCCGGCATCATCGCCGCGCTGCTGTTCCGCAACGCCGATCCGCTGCCGCCGCGCCCGCACTACAGCTGGGAAGACGAGGAAGACGAGGTGCAGCCGCTGGCCGACGACGAGCTGGAGCCGCCGTCGCCGCAGCGCGTGCCGGTGCTGTGGCAGCCGCGCGAAGGGCCGGATTACGTGGTGATTCCGTTCCGCCGCCCGGAAGACCCGCGCGGTTGAAACGAGGGGCCGCCGGGCATGGCCCGGCGCTACCGTGTGGACGCCTTGGGTAGCGCCGGGCCATGCCCGGCGACGCGTTGCAGCTTCAGTTCCCCGCCGCGCCCATGCCATCCACCGCCTGCCGGCCCAGTGCCGGGTCGTCGGTGAAGAACGCATCGATGCCCGTCGCCAGGTAGGCGCGCATTTCCGCAATCGAACCTTCCGGGTTGCGCGCGTTGTCCGCGCCCTTGCGCAGGTTGCTGGCCTGGAAGTGGTTTTCCGGGCGGAAGGTGTAGGGAATGACCAGCAGCCCCGCCACATGCGCATCGCGGACCAGGGTCGTGGGCGTGCCCAGCGCGCCATCGGCCTGCAGCGGGATGATCGAGCGCAGCTCCGGGCCGATGCCATCGGCATAGGTGGCGATCTGCTCAAGACCGGCCGGGGTCATCATCTGTGCGTAGGTCAGGCTGCCGCCGGCCCTGGCGATGTCCGGCGGCTTCACCTCGCCCTTCCACAGCAACTGCAGCAGGCGGATGTTGCTGCCGCGCCCCAGCTTGCCGCGCAGGTAGCGCAGGTTGGCGGTCTCGAACGACTGGATGGTGACCGGGCCGACGTTGGTATACGCGTTGCCACGCAGCGCGGCCAGCAGTGCGTCTTCCATCGGCAGGCCGATGGACTGGAAGTAGGTCGGGTGCTTGATCTCCGGCACCAGGCCGATGCCGCGGTTGGCACGCCCGGCCTGCTGCACCAGGAAGGCCAGGATCTCGTCCAGGGTGGCGATGCGGAACTGGCCATCGAAGGCGGTGCTGCGCAGCTCGGGCAGGCGCTCGCGGGTGTACAGGGTCTTCAGCTCGGCCAGGGTGAAGTCTTCGGTGAACCAGCCGGTCACGCTCTGACCGTCGATCACCTTGGTGGTCTTCCGCTTGGCGAATTCCTCGTGCTCGGCCACGTCGGTGGTGCCACCGATCTCGTTCTCGTGGCGGGCCACCATCACTCCGTCCTTGGTCATCACCAGGTCCGGTTCGATGTAATCGGCGCCATCGGCAATCGCCTGGGCGTACGCGGCCAGGGTGTGTTCGGGCAGCAGCGCACTGGCGCCGCGGTGGCCGTAGACCAGCGCCTTGGGCGCGGCCGGGGTGGACGATTCAGCACTCATGGCCACCGATGGTGCCACGGCCAGCGACAACAGCAACGCACAACCCCACGACTTCACTGCGACGTCCCCAAACGGTCTGTGATGGCCGTCAGTATGCGGCGGCAATATGACAGCCGGGGGAAGCATGGGATCGGATCCCCGCAGGGGCTCCGGCCCTGACCGCCGTCATTCTTCAACTATTCCGATTGATGCGCGAAGTGGTGCGCGACTAGCCTCGAGTGACCAACAGTGACGTTGTCGGAGGCAGATCGTGGAAAAGCCGATGTACATGCCGATCCTGAAATGGCGACAGGGCGAGTATCTTGCAGTAGGCCGTGCCAGCGACGGCATCAAGGACTGGATCCATCCCCTGTTTGAGATACCCGTCGAGCAGTGGGACTTCGAGAACGATGCTCCCGCGAAGTCGCTCGACGATCATCTGAAGAACGTCGGGAATCGCCTGGTCAAGAACTGGAAAGCGCGGCGTTGCCTGTTCGACTCGCCCTATCTTGCCGGCGATGACACCATGGCGGACGGGCAGCACCATCTGGAGCGGATCTTCGACCTCACGCGCACAGCCGGTTGCCAGGCCATTCCCGTAACCGGCATTGACCGGCATGTCGACTACCAGCAGGCCGTGGCACGTATTGTTGCCCGCGATGATCGCGGCTGCGGATTGCGGCTGGTACCGGATGATCTTGAAGGCAGGGGTCTGGCCCGCATCCCGGCATTGTTGAAACTGCTGGGCGTTGCGCCAGGCCAGGTGGACCTGATCCTGGACAGCTCGGCCGATGTCGCCGACTCGCCCACGCTGCAGGCGACCACGTGGCAGGCCTGGATCGCAGCCGTTCCGGATCTGGCCGACTGGCGATCAGTCACCATCGCGGGCGGTAGTTTCCCTGCCAGCCTGAGCCCCTCGTCGAACTATCGCCCGCATGGTGACGTCAACCGCCGGGAGTGGCGCGCGTACACCCGGCTTGTCAGCAGTCGTCCCGATCGGATGCCGTGGTTTGGCGACTACGGCTGCGCCTCGCCACAGACCGAGCTGATGGATCCACGCCTGTTCGACCCCAATGCCAAGATCAAGTACACGATCGATGACCAGTGGCGGATCGTGGTCGGCACCCAGATCAAGCGCAATGGTCGCGACCAGTACCGAGATCTGTGCAACCACCTGATCTCTGATCCACCGGTGGTGTTCATGGGACGCGGCTACAGCTGGGGCGATGCATACATCGAAGACTGCGCCAACAATGTCAGCAGTACCGGCGGAAGTTCCACCTGGCCGACCGTGGCCACCAACCATCATCTGACTAAGGTTGTTCGCGACCTCGCCAATCTGGCCGGCGCTTCATCTGTTCCCTGACCAGCGTGCGGATTTCCGCAAGACTGTAGAGCTCACCCAGGCGCTCGCACAGCGCTGCACGGTTTCCGCGCAGCGCTGATTTTTCAGCGGTCCTGCTGCTGATCAGGGCTGTCAGCTCATCGCGCCACAGCAGTGCCGCCACGGCAGTGGCGCTCACCGAGGGATTGAGCCTGGCAGGCCGCAGCAGTTCCATCCGGACGGCATTGCGCGCACCACGTGAGGCCAGCCTGACTCCCCACCATGCAGGCAGCGTCTCCAGCGCATGATCCAGATGGCGCTGGCCCACCACGATCGTCGCCTTGTCGAGCACGTCGGAATAGAACTGCTGCTGCAATGGCAGTCTGCGCAGCGTGTCGACGTCACTCTTGATTTCGTAGCCGTGCAGGTGGCCATTGATGACACAGACATCGACCCGGCAGGCGCCGCGTGCAAGCCCCATTTCCTCCACGACAAGCGTGTTCGGATTGGCGACATGTTCTGCGATGACCTTGCTCAGCAGCGCTGATCGCACGTCACTGTCGGTGATCGGGTTCATGGCGGGATGATATCAAGGAGGTGTCGCGGCCCGGGTTGAAACCACGTGGCGTCGATTGTGATGATGTGAAGGGTCAGAGCCCGCAGGGGATCCGACCCTGGCGTTACTTGCCGATGCAGAAGCTGGAGAAGATCCTGCCCAGCAGGTCATCCGCACTCATCTGCCCAGTGATCTCGCCCAGCGCGTCGTGCGCCAGCCGCAGTTCCTCGGCGGCCAGTTCCAGGTGTTCATGGGCCAGTTCGCCATCGGCGCGCTGCGCGTGTTCCTGCGCGCGTTCGATCGCATCCACGTGGCGGGTGCGCGCGGAGAACTCACCGTCCACCTGCTCGCCTGCCCCGGCCGAGGCGATGCTGCGCAGGCGCGCGTGCAGATCGTCCAGCCCCGCGCCCGTTGCCGCCGAGACGAACACCCGGTCCGGGTCATCCAGCGCCGGCAGCGCGTCCAGCAGGTCGGACTTGTTGTGGATGTAGACCTTGTGCGGCACGTCGGCCACGGCCTGCCCCAGCGCGGCCTCCCCGGCGGCCGGGTCGCGCGCGTCCAGCACGATCAGGGCCAGGTCGGTGCGCTCGATCTCCACATGGGCGCGGCGCATGCCTTCGCGTTCGATGGCGTCGCCGCCGTCGCGCAGGCCGGCGGTGTCGACCAGGGTCAGCTCCAGCCCGTCCAGGCGGATGGTTTCGCGCAGGGTGTCGCGGGTGGTGCCGGCGATGTCGGTGACGATGGCGCGTTCGCTGCCGGCCAGGGCGTTCAGCAGTGAACTCTTGCCCGCATTGGGGGGGCCGATCAGCACCGCATGCAGGCCGTCGCGCAGGCGGCGGCCGCGCTCTGCATCGCGGCGCAGCAGGGCCAGGTCGCCGCGCGCCTGTTCCAGTCCACGCCGTACCTGCGCGCCGCCCAGCGTATCCAGCGGTTCGTCGGCGAAGTCGATGGCCGCTTCCACGTGGATGCGCAGCAGCACCAGTTGTTCCACCACCGCGTCGATGCGGCGCGAGAACACGCCGTCCAGTGAACGCCGTGCAGCACGCGCGGCACGGTTGTCACCGGCAGCGATCAGGTCGGCGATGGCTTCGGCCTGGGCCAGATCGAGCTTGCCGTTGAGGAAGGCGCGTTCGCTGAACTCACCCGGCCGCGCCTGGCGCGCGCCCAGGGCGATGCATCGGGCGACGAGTTGCTGCAGCAGCACCGGGCTGCCGTGGCCCTGCAGTTCCACCACTTCTTCGCCGGTGAAGCTGTTCGGTGCCGGGAACCACAGCACGATGCCGTCGTCGATCACCTCGCCGTCGGCATCGCGCAGGCGCGCGTAGTGGGCGTGGCGCGGGCGCAGCGTGGGCGCGCCGAGCGCGTTGGCAATCGCCGCAGCACGCGGGCCGGACAGGCGCAGCAGGCCGACACCGCCTGCGCCCGGCGCGCTGGCGATGGCGACGATGGTATCGGTGCGGGTCACATCGTTCATGGCTCAGAGCTTCTCCAGCTGTGCGCGCGCCTGTGCGGCACCACTACCCTGCGGCTGCAGCGCCAGGTAGGTGGTGTAGGCCTGCTTCGCCTTGGCCTTGTCGCCGGCATTGAAGTAGGCATCGCCCAGGTTGAGATGGGCGACCGCGCGCGACGGGTCGATCTTCAAGGTGTTTTCCAGCCAGCGCGCCGCTTCGGCGTAGCGCTGCTGGCGGTAGTAGACGAAGCCGAGGTTGTTGGCGGCCTGGGCGAAGTCCGGACGCAGCTTCAGCGCCTCGGTGAACTGCGCGGCGGCTTCGTCGTACTGCTTCTCGCGGTAGAGCTGCAGGCCGCGGTCGTTGGCCTGCTGCGCGCGCTGGCGGTCCGAGGCCGGGCCGGCCGTGGGCACCACCAGCTTGGCCTTGCCGCCCTGCAGGTCGGCCACGGTCACCGGCGCCTGGGTGTTCTTGGCGTCCTGCACGGCGTCCACCTTGTTGTTCAGCGCGATCGCATCGGCGGTCAGCTGGCGGGTATCGGCGTTGAGGTATTCCTGGCTGTCCGGCACCTGGAACACGAACTCGCCGCCCTGCGAACCGGGCAGGCTGCCGAAGGCAGGGGTCTGCTGCGAAACCGCCGACACCGCCGGCGCCACGTAGGCGGCCAGTTCGGTACCGGTGATCAGGCCGTCGCCATTGAGGTCGCCCTTGCCGGCCAGCGCCTGCAGCAGCACCCAGGTGAACACCGAGTGGCCATTCGGGCCTGCATCGGCCACCTGCTGGTCGGCACCGCCGGCAGTCAGCATCTGCCGCGCGCTGCGGCGTGCGTTCTCGCGCAGGAACGATGACGACGACGGGCCACCGCGGGTCAGGCCCAGGCCGCTGTAGCAGGCATCCATCACGAACATCACGTGCTTGGCCTGCATGCTCTCGGCGATGTTCTGGATATCGGTCATCGCGATGGCGTCGGTGGCGAATTCCTTCGGGTCCGAATCCACCGGGATGATGTAGCCGAGGTCGCGGCCTGAAGCGAGCTGGCGGGTGGCGCCGTGGCCGGCGAAGAACACGAACACGCGGTCGTTCTTTCCGGTGCGGTCGTCGGCCAGACGGTCGTGGAAGGCGGCCAGGATGTTGTTGCGGGTGGCCTGCTCGTTCTTCAGCAGGATCACCTGCGAGGACGGGAAGCCGAACTGCCCGGTCAGGGTGTCGGCCACCGCCTGCGCATCGTGGCTGGCGTATTCCAGCTTCGGCCACTTGGCGTAGTTGTCGATGCCGACCACGATCGCCCACGACTTCTCATAGCCGGTAGTGACGGTGGCATCGCTGCTGGCGCCCTTGCGTGCACGGGCGACGGTGAACTCGCGGCCGTTCCAACCGGCGAACTGGTAACCGTCGGCAATCAGCCGATCGAGGATCTGCGGCAGCGCCTTCACCGCGCGGTCGTGGATGTCGTGGAACAGGATGATGCCGCGCTGTTCCTTGTTCACCTGGCCAAGCACGCGTTGCACGATCGATTCCGGCACCGGGTCGGCCCAGTCCATGGAATCGATGTTCCACATGATCGACTTCAGCCCTGCTTCGTTCAGCAACTGCAGGCCTTCGGCGTTGCGTGCCCCATACGGGAAGCGGAACAGCGGCGCGCGCTTGCTGTCCACGTCCTTCAACAGGGTGTCGGTGTCCAGCACCTGCTGGCGCAGCGCATCGCCGGTGGTGCGCGAGAGCTGGGCGTGGGTCAGGCTGTGGTTGCCCACCGCATAGCCCTCTTCCATCAGGTTGCGGCTGATCTTGGCCATCGGGCCCAGGCTGACCTTGCCATCGGCCTCGACCTTGCCCAGGTTGCGGCCCACTTCGAAGAACACGCCCGGCACGTCATACCGCTTGAGGATGGCCACTACTTCATCGGTATAGGCCTTGTGCGGGCCATCGTCGAAGGTCAGCACCACGGTCTTGGCCGGCAGGTCGCGGCCGAAGATCTCGCGGTCGCTGTCCTTCATCGACATCGGGTACGGCTCGATCACCCCGTAGTCGCGCAGGATCGCTTCGCGGCTGTAGTCGTTGTGCAGGTGGGCGATGTAGTCCTCCCATTTCTCGCGCTTCAGGTCGATGGCGCGGGTGCGCTCGAAGCGGCTGAAGATGCGGGTCAGTTCCTGGTTGTAGTTGCGCTCGATCTCGTCCAGCGCGTCCAGGTCTTCGCCGATGCGCTGGTGCAGCTTCACCGCCGGCAGCGAGGAGTCGGCACCGACACGGTCGTGCAGGTCACGCAGCACTTCGCGGAACGCCAGGCGGTCGGCGTCGAACAGTTCCGGCGCCGATTCGATGTAGTCCAGCACGGCGCCCAGGGTGGCGAAGCGCTGCGGACTGCCACTGTGCAGCAGAGCATCAAACTGCCCGGCGATGGCGCTGCGCTGCTCCAGGCCATCGTGGAACAACTGCTGGCCGATACGCGTGGAGGTGCCACGGTCGGCGGCGCTCTGCTGCTCTTCGTCGGCCAGCAGCACCACGATGCGGCGGTAGCCATCGAGCTGCTTCTGCAGCGCGGCCAGCAGCGGCGCCGCGGCCGGATCAGCGGCGGCGGCGGCCTGCGCGCTGGGCTGGGTCACCGCGCTCGCCGGCGCCTTCGCGTCCTTGTCGCCACAGCCGGCAACGACCAGGGTCAACAGCAGCGAAGGCAGGAACAGGCGGAACGACGGCACTCGCGGCATGGCGGACTCGAAGGTGGGAGAAGCGGTGTGCGGGCGATTCTACCCCCGCATGCGAAAAGCCCGCCTTGCGGCGGGCTTTTGCGTCGTTTGGGCCGGTCGGGTTACTTCTTCTTGACCGGGGCCGGGGCGGTGCTGGCTGCCACCGGCTCGCTGCCGTGGCGCTTGGTCATCCACCACTGCTGCAGCAGGCCCAGGCCACCGTTCACCACCCAGTACAGCACCAGGCCGGACGGCATGAAGGCCATCATGACGCCGAACACCAGCGGCATGAACTGCATCATCTTCTGCTGCATCGGGTCCATGCCCGGTGCCGGGGTCAGCTTCTGGGTGAACCACATCACCGCCACGTTGATGACCGGCAGGATGAAGTACGGGTCGCGTGCGGTCAGGTCCTGGATCCAGCCGAACCAGGGCGCCTGGCGCAGTTCGACCGATTCCACCAGCACCCAGTACAGGGCGAAGAAGATCGGCATCTGGATGAGGATCGGCAGGCAGCCGCCCATCGGATTGATCTTTTCCTTCTTGTACAGCTCCATCATCGCGGTCTGGAACTTCTGGCGGTCATCGCCATAGCGTTCCTTCAGCTGCGCGATGCGCGGCTGGAAGCGACGCATCTTGGCACCGCTCTTGTACTGGGTGGCCGACAGCGGGTACAGCACCAGCTTCAGCAGCACCACCAGGCCGACGATCGCCCAGCCCCAGTTGCCGACCAGCTTGTGCACCTGGTTCAGCACCCAGAACAGGCCCTGGCCGATCACCGCCATCATCGAGAAGCGGCTGTAGTCGACCACGCGGTCCAGGCCCGGCACGTCTTCCTTGGCGATCTGGTTCACCAGCTTCGGGCCCACCCACAGGCGTGCCTCGGTGCTGGTGGACTGGCCCGGGGCCACGGTGAAGGCCGGACCACGCGCTTCGATCAGGTCACGACCGGCCACCTGCGACAGCACGTAATGGGCGGTCTGGTCCTTCTGCGGAATCCAGGCGGTGAAGAAGTGGTGCTGCAGCATCGCCAGCCAGCCGCCGGTGATGTTCTGGTTCAGCGCGCCATCTTCCAGATAGTCCTTGAAGGCACGGCGCTGGTACTTCTTGTCGTTGTCGTACCAGGTCGCGCCATTGAAGCTGAACGAATCCGGGTTGGTCATACTCCGCGACAGGATGGTCGGGGTGCGGTCCAGGGTGCGGTAGACGTAGCCGTTCCACGGCGCGGCGCCGGCATTGATCACTTCGTCCTTGAAGCGCACGGCGTACTCGTTGCGCGAGACGGTCAGGGTGCGCTTGATGGTCACGCCGTTGGCGGTCCATTCGAACGGGATCTGCAGTTCGTTCTGGCCGTCGGCCAGCACGAAGTCGCGGGTATCACCGACCAGCTTGAAGCCGTCGGCGCCGGGCACCGGGGCGCCCTTGTCTTCGCTGGCCCAGCCGCTGATCGCGCTGTAGGGGTGCGCGGGGTCTTCGGTCAGCAGGCGAACCGGCGGGCTGCCTTCATCCTTGCTCTGCGGGAACTGCAGCAGCTCGGCGTCCAGCACGCGGCCGCCGTCCAGCACCAGGCGCAGCACGTCGGTGGTGACGGTCACGCGCTGGGCGGCCGGGGTCGCGCTGGCCTGGGCCTGGGGCGCGGCGGCCTGGCCCGGCGCACCGGGAACCTGTGCACTGGGAATTCTGCCCGGGGTCGCGCCCGGAACGCTCTGTGCAGCGGCCGGGGCCGAACTGCTGGTCGGGGCCGGGGTCGGGGCGGCCGTTTCACGGCTCCACTCCATCCACAGCAGCACGGCCACCATCAGCCAGGCAAAAATGAGGAATACGCGGGTCTGGTTCATCAGCGGGCAGGCTCAGCGGGGCCGGAACGCGATGCCGGCTCGGTCAAAGAGGGAGTTGCGATGCCATCAGGCGGCGGCATTGTGCCGTCCACGCCCGGTGCGGGCAATGCGCGCAGGCGCCGCAGCAGGCGCAGGAAGGCCTGGCGGATGTCGTCGTTGCTGGCAGAACGCGCAGCACTACGGGCCACGACGACGAAGTCGCCTGGCTGGATGTCAGTACGTGTCTGACGCAGGATGTCGCGCAGGACGCGCTTGATCCGGTTACGCCCCACGGCGTTCGGATCGACCTTGCGGGAAACCGCCAGACCCAGCCTGGCCGGCCGGTCAGCCGGCAGCCAGTGCAGGGTCATCAGCGGATCGGACACACGGCGGGCGCCGTTGAAGACCGTTGAATATTCGGCACGCGTGCGAACCCGCGCAGAGCGAGGGAATCGCTTGCGCGGGTCTGCAGTATTCACTGTCGAAGGGATTGCGTCTGCCGCGGTGAGCGGCATGGCAATCAGGCGCTCAGGACTTTGCGGCCCTTGGCGCGGCGACGCGACAGGATCTTGCGGCCGTCAGCGGTCTTCATACGGGCACGGAAGCCGTGGTCGCGCTTACGCTTGAGGTTGCTGGGCTGGTAGGTGCGCTTGGTGGCCATGTGGGCCTCTCGTATGAATGGGACGGGAAAGAACCGGAAATTCTAGAGAGGTCGCCCCCCTCCCGTCAACCCCTGTTGACTACGCGAATTCACCGGCCTGTGCAATAGCTGTGGATGTTTTTGTGAATAAGTGGGGGACAACCATTCCGAAGGCGCGCGCGCGGTGGTAGTCTGAGCCATCCATTTCCCCCTTTCCGGCCTGTGTCTGGGCGCGTTGTCGCGCCTATCCACCGGCCACCGGACGATTATTGCCGATGGATGCCTGGACCCGAAGTCTCGAACGCCTCGAAGCGGAGTTTCCGCCGGAAGACGTTCACACCTGGTTGAAGCCACTGCAGGCCGATCTGCGCGTGGACAGCCTGGTGCTGTATGCACCGAACGCCTTCATCGTCGACCAGGTGCGCGAGCTGTACCTGCCGCGCATCCGCGAACTGCTGGCCCATTTCGCCGGTTTCAGCGACGTTTTTCTTGAAATCGGCTCGCGCCCGCGGCCCTCGGACACGCAGAACGCGCCGGTTTCGAGCCCGGCAGCGGCCGTGGCTGCAGAACCGCAGGTGCCGTTTGCCGGCAACCTGGACAACCACTACACCTTCGCCAACTTCGTGGAAGGCCGCAGCAACCAGCTGGGTCTGGCCGCGGCGTTCCAGGCGGCGCAGAAGCCGGGCGACCGCGCGCACAATCCGCTGCTGCTGTACGGGGGCACCGGCCTGGGCAAGACCCACCTGATGTTTGCCGCCGGCAACGCCATGCGCCAGGCCAATCCCGGTGCAAAGGTGCTCTACCTGCGTTCGGAACAGTTCTTCAGCGCGATGATCCGGGCCCTGCAGGAAAAGACCATGGATCAGTTCAAGCGCCAGTTCCAGCAGGTGGACGCGCTGCTGATCGATGACATCCAGTTCTTCGCCGGCAAGGACCGCACCCAGGAAGAGTTCTTCCACACCTTCAACGCGCTGTTCGACGGCAAGCAGCAGATCATCCTGACCTGCGACCGGTACCCGCGCGAAGTGGAAGGCCTGGAAGCGCGCCTGAAGTCGCGGCTTGCCTGGGGCCTGTCCGTCGCGATCGAACCGCCGGACTTCGAGACGCGCGCAGCGATCGTGCTGGCCAAGGCACGCGAGCGCGGCGCGGAGATTCCCGATGATGTTGCGTTCCTGATTGCCAAGAAGATGCGCTCCAACGTGCGCGACCTGGAAGGCGCGCTCAATACCCTGACCGCCCGCGCCAATTTCACCGGCCGCGCGATCACCACCGAATTCGCCCAGGAAACCCTGCGCGATCTGCTGCGCGCCCAGCAGCAGGCGATCAGCATTCCCAACATCCAGAAAACCGTGGCCGACTACTACGGGCTGCAGATCAAGGATCTGCTGTCCAAGCGCCGGACCCGTTCGCTGGCCCGCCCGCGTCAGGTCGCCATGGCCCTGACCAAGGAACTGACCGAACACAGCCTGCCCGAGATCGGCGACGCCTTTGCCGGTCGCGATCACACCACGGTGCTGCATGCCTGCCGTCAGATCCGCACCCTGATGGAAACCGACGGCAAGCTCCGCGAGGACTGGGACAAGCTGATCCGGAAGCTGAGCGAATGATGCACCGACGCCGATAAGGCGTCATCGCACAAAACGGTGCAGAATCCGGTAGCAAGCGCGGGATGAGTTGTGGATAAAAAAGCGGCTTGAAATCGCGGCAGATTTATCCACAGCTTTCCCCACCCCTTGGGGGTCGGTAATGCAGAGGGTTTCGCGGTCTGAAAGCCCTTTAATTACAAAGACTTAGGGTTGTTTTCCAGCAATTCTGTCTCTACCAGCACCACCAAGCTTTTGATTTATTCCACATTTTTTTAAAGCATAGGGGCACGGAACCACATGCGTTTCACACTGCAGCGCGAAGCCTTTCTCAAGCCGTTGGCACAGGTCGTCAACGTGGTCGAACGCCGCCAGACCCTTCCGGTTCTGGCCAATTTCCTGGTCCAGGTGCAGAACGGCCAGCTGTCGCTGACCGGTACCGACCTGGAAGTGGAGATGGTGTCGCGGATCGCGGTTGAAGATGCCCAGGACGGCGAAACCACGATTCCCGCCCGCAAGCTGTTCGAGATCATCCGCGCCCTGCCCGACGGCAGCCGGATCACCGTCTCGCAGACCGGTGACAAGATCACCGTGCAGGCCGGCCGCAGCCGCTTCACCCTGGCCACCCTGCCCTCCAACGACTTCCCGTCGGTGGACGAAGTGGAAGCCACCGAGCGCGTGGCCATTGGCGAAGCGACCCTGAAGGAACTGATCGAACGCACCGCGTTCGCGATGGCCCAGCAGGACGTGCGCTACTACCTGAACGGTCTGCTGTTCGATCTGCGCGGCGATGCCCTGCGGACCGTCGCCACCGACGGCCACCGCCTGGCCCTGTGTGAAACCGATTTGGCCAAGCCCAGCGGTTCCAAGCGCCAGATCATCGTCCCGCGCAAGGGCGTGACCGAACTGCAGCGTCTGCTGGAAAGCGGCGATCGCGAGATCGAGTTGGAAGTCGGCCGCAGCCACGTGCGCGTGAAGCGCGACGATGTCACCTTCACCTCGAAGCTGATCGACGGCCGCTTCCCGGATTACGAAGCGGTGATCCCGATTGGCGCCGATCGCGAAGTGAAGGTGGACCGTGAAGCGCTGCGTGCCTCGCTGCAACGCGCCGCGATCCTGTCCAACGAGAAGTACCGCGGCATCCGCGTGGAAGTCTCGCCGGGCAACCTGAAGATCAGCGCGCACAACCCGGAGCAGGAAGAAGCCCAGGAAGAGATCGAAGCCGACACCACGGTCAGCGACCTGGCCATCGGCTTCAACGTGAACTACCTGCTGGATGCCCTGTCCGCCCTGCGCGACGAGGAAGTCATCATCCAGCTGCGCGATTCCAACTCCTCGGCGCTGGTGCGTGAATCCAGCAGCGAGAAGTCGCGCCACGTGGTGATGCCGCTGCGTCTCTGACGCTTGCGTTGTTCCACGTGAAACAGGAAGACGCCCGGGAGATCCGGGCGTTTTTTTTGTTCCACGTGGAGCATTACCGAGAATAGGCGGATGACGGTGGCCACGTCATCGAGGGCAGACGCACATGGCTGCGTTGGTCGGAGTTGATTCCTTCGACCCCGCGCCTGCGCTGACTTCGCAGGTCAACGGCCGGCGAGGAAAAGCCTCGTCTGCTGACGCTACTGCCCACAGGCCTGGATTCCTGCGCTCGAGGGCGTCCCAAGCTTTTAATTCTGGGTATAAATCTAAAGCATGGTGGTGCTGGTAGAGCCAGATTTCGTGGAAAACAGGCTTATCTCTTTGTTTTTAAAAAGATTTATGCACCTGAAACCCCCTGTATATCGGGCTCTGGGGCTGGGGGGGAAGCTGTGGATAGTTTTACCAGCGGTCAAAATCGGCTTTTTTATCCACAGATTGTCCATGGCTTGTGTATAAGTCATACAGACCTGCTGTGGACAGCGTGGAACGCAGCACCTGAATTTCTTGAAATCTGTGGAACGCTCGGCTGCTCCGCCCCGCAGATTTCAAGCAATCAACGCACTGGCTTGCCCGCTGCCCTGCGCCGCATTGCACGACGGGGCCTGGCGAAGGCGCAAAATCTGTTGAATTCTGCATACGCCGGCCCTGCCAAGACCCGCAGATTTCAAGAAATCCACGCGGTTCCAGCGGCCGGCATGGGCTGCAATCGGCACGGTGGCACGTGGAACCCATGCAATGAGCGGAGCGCGCGTTGCCGTCGCCCGCCATGCCCCCGCAACGCGGTGCCAGCCTTGACCGATGCAGTAAGCTGATGGATTCCCTGCCCTGTTGCCGCTCCGCGCGGCTGGTCTCCCGCGTCCCATGCTGATCCGCCGCCTCGCCTTGAACCAATTGCGCCGCTTCAGTGCCGTGGAGCTGTCGCCCCAGCCGGGGCTGAACCTGCTGACTGGCGATAACGGTGCGGGCAAGACCAGTGTGCTGGAAGCGCTGCACCTGATGGCCTATGGCCGCAGCTTCCGCGGGCGTGTGCGTGACGGACTGGTCCGCCAGGGCCAGGAAGCGCTGGAGATCTTCGTCGAATGGGACGAACAGCGTTCCAGCCACCCGCCCCACCGCCGCAAGGCTGGCCTGCGCCATAGCGGGCAGGAATGGAAAGGCCGGCTGGATGGCGAGGATGTGGCCCAGCTCGGCAATCTCTGTGCGGCCCTGGCGGTCGTGACGTTCGAACCCGGCAGCCACGCCCTGGTCAGCGGCGGCGGTGAACCGCGTCGGCGCTTCCTGGATTGGGGCCTGTTCCACGTGGAACCAGACTTTCTTTCGCTGTGGCGCCGCTACTCCCGCGCACTGAAGCAACGCAATGCGCTGTTGAAGCAAGGCGGGCCCCCGCGGATGCTGGACACGTGGGACCACGAGCTGGCTGAAGCCGGCGAACCGCTGACCAGCCGGCGCCAGCACTACCTGGAGCGGCTGCAGGAGCGGACGATCGCCCTGGCGTCGGAACTTGCGCCGCAGCTGGGCATCCAGGGCCTGAATCTCAGTCCTGGCTGGCGCCGGCACGAACTGCCGCTGGCCGATGCGCTGCTGTTGGCCCGCGAACGTGACCGCCAGGCCGGTTACACCTCCGTGGGCCCGCATCGCGCCGACTGGAGCGTGGAGTTCCACAGTATTCCCGGTCGCGATGCTTTGTCCCGTGGCCAGGCCAAGCTGACGGCGCTGGCCTGCCTGCTGGCACAGGCCGAGGACTACGCCGAGCAGCGTGGCGAATGGCCGGTGATCGCGCTGGATGACCTGGCGTCAGAGCTGGATCGCACCCATCAGGCCCGCGTGCTGCAGCGCTTGCTGGCCGGGCCGGCACAGATCTTCGTCACCGCCACCGAAACACCGGCGGCGCTGGTGGATCTGCCCGAGATCACCCGGTTCCACGTGGAACATGCACGGATCGTGGCTGTGCCATAGTGGCAACATCAGGGCCCGCAAGGCCCGACTGGTATAATTCACGCTGTACCCCTACTTACCCGGCGCACCGCTCCACGTGGTGCCCGACCTGCGGAGCCTACGGCAAGCGCAATGACCGACGAACAGAACACCCCGGTAAACAACGGCAACTACGACGCCAACAGCATCACCGCCCTAGAAGGGCTCGAGGCTGTCCGCAAGCGTCCTGGCATGTACATCGGCGACGTCCATGACGGCACCGGTCTGCACCACATGGTGTTCGAGGTTGTCGACAACTCCATCGACGAAGCGCTGGCCGGCCATGCCGACCACGTCGCGGTGACGATCCACGCCGACGGCTCGGTGTCGGTGTCGGACAACGGCCGCGGCATCCCCACCGGCAAGCACGAGCAGATGAGCGCCAAGCTCGGCCGCGAAGTGTCGGCTGCCGAAGTGGTGATGACCGTGCTGCACGCCGGCGGCAAGTTCGACGACAACAGCTACAAGGTGTCCGGCGGTCTGCACGGCGTTGGCGTCAGCGTGGTCAACGCGCTGTCGCAGAAGCTGCTGGTGGACGTGTTCCAGAATGGCTTCCATTACCAGCAGGAATTCAGCGATGGCGCCGCGGTAACGCCGCTGAAGCAGCTGGGCACCACCACCAAGCGTGGTACCACCGTGCGCTTCTGGCCGTCGGTGGTGGCTTTCCACAACAACGTGGAATTCCATTACGACATCCTGGCCCGCCGCCTGCGCGAACTGTCGTTCCTCAACTCGGGCGTCAAGATCGTGCTGGCCGACGAGCGTGGTGATGGCCGCCGCGATGATTTCCACTACGAAGGCGGCATCCGCAGCTTCGTGGAGCACCTGGCCCAGCTGAAGACCCCGCTGCACCCGAACGTGATCGCCGTTACCGGCGAGCACAACAACATCGTGGTGGACGTGGCGCTGCAGTGGACCGACTCCTACCAGGAGACGATGTACTGCTTCACCAACAACATTCCGCAGAAGGACGGCGGTACCCACCTGGCCGGCTTCCGCGGCGCGTTGACCCGCGTGCTCAACAACTACATCGAGCAGAACGGCATCGCCAAGCAGGCCAAGATCAACCTGACCGGCGACGACATGCGCGAAGGCATGATTGCCGTGCTGTCGGTGAAGGTGCCCGATCCCAGCTTCTCTAGCCAGACCAAGGAAAAGCTGGTCAGTTCCGACGTGCGTCCGGCGGTGGAAAACGCCTTCGGTGCGCGCCTGGAAGAGTTCCTGCAGGAAAACCCGAACGAAGCCAAGGCCATCGCCGGCAAGATCGTCGATGCCGCACGTGCACGTGAAGCGGCACGCAAGGCCCGCGACCTGACCCGCCGCAAGGGCGCGCTGGATATCGCCGGCCTGCCGGGCAAGCTGGCCGATTGCCAGGAAAAGGATCCGGCGCTGTCCGAACTGTTCATCGTCGAGGGTGACTCGGCAGGTGGTTCGGCCAAGCAGGGCCGCAACCGCAAGAACCAGGCCGTGCTGCCGCTGCGCGGCAAGATCCTCAACGTGGAACGCGCACGCTTCGACCGCATGCTGTCCTCCGACCAGGTCGGTACGCTGATCACCGCGCTGGGCACCGGCATTGGCCGCGACGAGTACAACCCGGACAAGCTGCGCTACCACAAGATCATCATCATGACCGACGCCGACGTCGACGGCGCGCACATCCGTACCCTGCTGCTGACGTTCTTCTACCGTCAGATGCCGGAGCTGATCGAGCGCGGTTACGTCTACATCGGCCTGCCGCCGCTGTACAAGATCAAGCAGGGCAAGACCGAGTTGTACCTGAAGGACGACCCGGCGCTGGACAGCTACCTGGCCAGCAGCGCGGTGGAAAACGCCTCGCTGGTGCCGGCGTCCGGTGAACCGGGCATCGAAGGCGTGGCGCTGGAAAAGCTGCTGCTGGCCTACGCCGGCGCGCAGGATGCGATCGCCCGCAACGCGCACCGCTACGATCGCCTGCTGCTGGAAGCGCTGGTCGATTTCGTGCCGATGGATCTGGAAAGCCTGCGCAATGCGCCGGCCGGCGAAGGTCTGGACGCACTGGCCAAGCAGCTCAACCAGGGCAGCCTGGGCAGCCCGCGTTTCACCCTGGAACTGCAGGACGCCACCGAAGAGCGCTCCGCCGCTGTGCTGGTCACCCGCCGCCATATGGGTGAGGAACACCTGCAGGTGCTGCCGCTGTCGGCCTTTGAAAGCGGCGAACTGCGCGCCATCCATCAGGCCGCCAAGCTGCTGCACGGCCTGGTGCGCGACGGTGCCACCATTGCCCGCGGCGCCAAGTCCATTGAAGTGGACAGCTTCGCCAAGGCACAGAACTGGCTGCTGGACGAAGCCAAGCGCGGCCGCCAGATCCAGCGCTTCAAGGGCCTGGGTGAAATGAACCCGGAACAGCTGTGGGATACCACGGTGAACCCCGATACCCGCCGCCTGCTGCAGGTGCGCATCGAGGACGCGGTCGCGGCTGACCAGATCTTCAGCACCCTGATGGGCGATGTGGTCGAACCGCGTCGTGACTTCATCGAAGACAACGCGTTGAAGGTCGCCAACCTGGATATCTGACACACTCGACTGCTGGCCGGTGCGCGGGGAGGCGCGCCGGCCGTCGTCCCTTGACCACAGGTACCCGATGTCTGCTTCCGCTCCGGTTTCCGCACCGCCGCCGGTTCCCCCGGCATCCGCCGCGCCCCGCGCCTCCTCGCCGCTGGCCGGCTTCTTCATCGATCTGGGCATTGCCGTGGTAGCGCTGTTCGGGCTCAGCCTGATCAGCGGCATGGTCTGGGGCCTGACGCGTACCGTGGCGATCAGCGTGGCCCATGCCAAAGCCGGTGGCGAAGCCGCCGACGCCGGTGGGCTGGCCGCCCAGCTCGGCCAACCCGGTGCCCTGGCGCAGGTGGTGATGGCGCTGGTGGCCACCGGTGGCGCCGCGTTGCTGGTCTATTTCTGGCGCCGGCCGGCCAATGCCGCCGAACGCCAGCGCTCCCTGCAGGCACTGCGCCGCCCGGCAACCTGGGGCTGGACGCTGCTGGTGGCCACCCTGATCGTGATCGGCAGCAACGGCATCGCGTTCCTGGCCAAGCAGCTGGGCGTGGAGCCGGTGCCCACCAACCTGCACCTGATGCAGAACGCCATTGCCCAGTTCCCGGTGTTCCTGGTGCTGTTTGCGGTGGTGCTGGCGCCGGCCTACGAAGAGCTGCTGTTCCGTCGCGTGCTGTTCGGGCGCCTGTGGCAGGCCGGCCGGCCCTGGCTGGGCATGCTGCTCAGCAGCCTGGCCTTCGCCCTGATCCATGAAATTCCTGGAACCAGCGCCAACGGCCCGGCCGAGATCGCCCAGCTGTGGCTGGTCTACGGCGGCATGGGCGCCGCGTTCTGCTGGCTGTACAAGCGCACCGGCACGCTGTGGGCCGCCATTGCCGCGCACGGCCTGAACAACGCCGTGGCGCTGGCGGCACTGGTGTTCTTCGGCGCCACGTAAGGCCACGCGCGCTTGACGAAAGATTAAGCAGGCGCGGTACACACTGCCTGCATGAACACGGGGGATTCCATGAAATCACTGCTGCTCGCCCTGCTCATTACGTCGCTGGTGGCCGCGTGCGCGACCACCACCTCGCCCACCGGCCGCCGGCAGATGGTGGGCGGCGTGTCGCAGGCCCAGCTGGACCAGCTGGGTGCGCAGGCGTTCGCCGAAACCAAGCAGAAGGAAAAGATCAGCACCGACGGCCGCCAGAACGGCTACGTGCAGTGCGTGGTCAATGCGTTGGTGGCCCAGCTTCCCGATCAATACCGTGGCGTACGGTGGGAAACGGCCGTGTTCGTCGACAAGGAACCCAACGCCTTTGCTCTGCCCGGGGGCAAGGTGGGGGTGAACAGCGGCATCTTCACCGTGGCCAAGAACCAGGACCAGCTGGCGGCGGTCATCGGCCACGAGATCGGCCATGTGATCGCCCGCCACCACGAAGAGCGCATCACCCGGCAGATGGGCGCGCAGACCGGCTTGGCAGTGCTGGGAGCGCTGGCCGGTGCCTACGGCGGCGATGGCGCGGCCAGCACGGTGAACCAGCTGGGCGGCATGGGCGCACAGGCGGCCTTCCTGCTGCCGGGCTCACGTACCCAGGAAAGCGAGGCCGATGTGATCGGCCAGCGGCTGATGGCCCAGGCCGGTTTCAACCCCGCCCAGGCCGTGGATCTGTGGCAGAACATGATGGCCGCCAGTGGCGGACGCAGCCCGCAATGGCTGTCCACCCACCCCGATCCGGCCAACCGTATCCGCGAACTGCAGCGTGACGCCCCTGCCCTGGCGCCGGTTTACCAGCAAGCCCAGGCGGCCGGTCGCCGGCCAAAGTGTGGGTGAGTGCGCAGATTCATGCTGTACTGCAGCACATAAAACGATTTCTCATGCCATCCGTTTCTGATACGTTTGGCGGCTCAGATTTTTCTGACAGTCCGACTTTGCCGCTCCGGGCGGTTCGATCGAGGTGAACGATGATTTTCCGTAACCACAAAGCTGTGCTTTCCGTCCTGATCGCCACTGCCCTGACCGGCGCCGTGGTCACCGATGCGTTCGCGCAGTCCTCGCGTTCGTCCGAGCGTGGCAACCGCGGCGGCAAGCAGGCCAAGGCCGAAGTCCTGTACCCGAACGCCACCCGTGAGGAGCCGAAGGAAAAGGCGTCCTCGAAGATGGGCAGCAAGCTGCAGAAGCTGATTGACAGCTACAACGATCAGAAGTTCCCGGAGACCCTGCAGGTTGCCGGTGAGATCCTGGGCAACAGCGCGTCGAACAACTACGACAAGTCGCTGGCTGCGCAGCTCGCTTCGCAGGCCGCCTACCAGACCGACGACACCGCCGGCGCGATCACCTACCTCAAGCAGGCTCTGCAGCTGAACGGCCTGGACAACAACGGCCACTTCCAGGCCATGCTGATGCTGGGGCAGCTGCAGCTGCAGGAAGACCAGACCGCCGAAGGCCTGGCCACGCTGGACAAGTACTTCGCCGAGAGCAAGTCGAACAAGCCGGAAGAGCTGATCGCCAAGGGCCAGGCGCTGTACCAGCTGGAACGCTACCAGGAAGCCATCCCGGTGCTGCAGCAGGCCATTGCCGGCGCCACCGAGCCGAAGGACAACTGGAACCAGCTGCTGATGGCAGCCCTGTCCGAAGCCGGCCAGACCGGTGAAGCGGTGAAGACCGCCGAGGCGCTGGCAGCGAAGAACCCGAACGACAAGAAGGCGCAGCTGAACCTGGCCAACATGTACATGCAGGCCGACCAGATGCCCAAGGCCGCCGCGGTGATGGACAAGCTGCGCAGCAGCGGCCAGCTCACCGAAGAGCGCGAGTACAAGCAGCTGTACTCGATCTATGCCAACACCGAGAACAAGGAAAAGGACGTCATCGCGGTCATCAACGAAGGGTTGCAGAAGGGCATCCTGAAGCCGGATTACCAGGTTTACCTGGCCCTGGCCCAGTCCTACTACTACTCCGACCAGGTGCCGCAGGCGATCGAGGCGTGGCAGAAGGCTGCCCCGCTGTCCAAGGACGGTGAGACCTACCTGAACCTGGCACGCGTCCTGCATGCCGAAGGTCGCGTTCCGGAGGCCAAGCAGGCCGCCCAGCAGGCGCTGGCGAAGGGCGTGAAGAACCAGGCTGATGCCAAGAAAATCATCAACCTGAAGTAAGTAGGAATAACGCCTGAACGCCTGCGAGATTAATGCGCAGGCGCTCAGGATTGGTATAAGCTTGGAGGTTCCTGCGGTGTCATGCACCGCTGATCAGGGATCCCGCCCCCCGGGACTCCGGCCCCACTATTGAGCTCTTGGCGCATGACGGAACAACTAGTCGTTCACCGGTACGAACAACCCGATGACAAGGGGCTGAGCTGGCCTCGCATCGTCGGCATCGCGTTTGTAATCGCCCTGCATCTGGCCGCCTTCATGATGCTCCTGATCCCCGCTGTGGCCCCCAAGGCCGTGGCTGAGAAGGAGCGCAACGTCATGGTGACCATCGTCGACGCGCCGCCGCCGCCACCGCCGCCGCCGCCGCCGCCGCCGCCGCAGGATACTCCGCCGCCGCCGGTGAAGAATCTGTCGCCGCCGAAGCCGTCGCCCGTCCCGCCGCCGCCGCAGGCGCCGGTCGTCGACGTGCCGGAACCGCGCCCGAACGATATCGTCACCCCGCCGTCGCCTCCGTCGCCCCCGGCACCGCCGGCGTCGATCGAGGCCAGCGTCGACATCTCGTCGAAGGCCATGAATCCGCCGCGCTACCCGCCGGCCGCTTTCCGCGCTGGTATCCAGGGCGAAGTGATCCTGATCATTGATGTCGATGCCCAGGGCAACGTCACCAATGTCACGGTGGAAAAGTCCAGCCGTAACCGCGACCTGGACCGTGCTGCGATGGAAGCCGCGCGCAAGTGGCGTTTCAACGCCGCTGAATCTGGCGGTAAGAAGGCTGCTGGTCGCGTCCGCGTCCCGGTCAACTTTGCGCTGAACTGATGCGAGCGGGTGGCCGCCGGCCACCCCTCCTCCGGTTCGATTGTCTAGCTTAGCTACACCCTTTATCACCACACACAACAAAGGTAAGCGTCATGCTGCAGGAAATTTTCATCGCCGCTGCTGCCGGGGGCAATCCGTCCAACGCCCTGTCGCAGATGGGCTTCGAGCACCTGATCCACGAAATGACCACCAAGCCGGGTGATTTCGCCGTTTCCTGGGTCGTGCTGCTGACCCTGGTCGTCATGTCGGCCATGTCCTGGTACTGGACCGTCATCAACATCTTCCGCGCTACCCGCCTGAAGAGCGCTGCTGACCGCGTCGTCAGCCTGTTCTGGGATACCCCGAACGCACAGGACGCCATCCGTGCGATGGAAGAACAGCCGGCTTCGGAGCCGTTCTCGAAGATCGCTCTGGATGCTGCGCAGGCTGCTGCTCACCACCAGCGCGCTGAAGGCGGCGCCACCGGTGGCCTGGGTGAAAACCTGAGCCGTTCGGAGTTCGTCGACCGCGCCCTGCGCCAGGCCGTCACCCGCGAAAGCAACAAGCTGCAGTCGGGCATGACCCTGCTGGCCACCGTCGGTGCAACCGCTCCGTTCGTCGGTCTGCTGGGTACCGTGTGGGGCATCTACGGCGCGCTGATCAAGATCGGTGCCACCGGCTCCGCTTCGATCGACGCCGTTGCCGGCCCGGTGGGTGAAGCGCTGATCATGACCGCCATCGGTCTGTTCGTCGCGATCCCGGCCGTGTTCGCCTTCAACTTCTTCAGCAAGATCAACAGCGCGACCATCAGCAAGTTCGATACCTTCGCGCACGACCTGCACGACTTCTTCGCCACCGGTTCGCGCGTCCGCTAATTGCGACGCGCTGTACCCAGCGAGAACGTAGTCAACACGATCTAGACGGAGCCCGTTATGGCTTTCAGTAGTGGTAACAGCGGCGGCCCCATGGCCGACATCAACGTTACGCCCCTCGTGGACGTGATGCTGGTGCTGCTGATCATCTTCATCATCACGGCGCCCCTGATGTCCCACAAGGTCAAGGTGGATCTGCCGGAGGCCAATCTGGTCCAGAAGCCGGACGACACCAACGACCGCAAGGGCCCCATCACCCTGGCAGTCAAGGAAGACGGTTCGATCTACTGGAACGACGAGGAAATCGACAAGCAGACTCTCGAGTCGCGCCTGGCGACCGCCGCCCAGCAGACCCCGCAGCCGCCGCTGAACCTGCGTGGTGACCGCACCACCAAGATGCGTGTCATCAACGAGATGACCAAGGTCGCTCAGGAACAGGGCATGCTGGACGTCGGCTTCGTCGCTACCAAAGAAAAGGGGCAATAAGCCATGGCATTCAGTAGTGGTGGTGGCAAAGGCCCCATGGCTGACATCAACGTGACGCCCCTGGTGGACGTGATGTTGGTTCTGCTGATCATCTTCATCGTGACCGCGCCGATCATGACGTACCCGATCGCCGTGGACCTGCCGCAGCGCGTGCTCAACCCACCGCCGCAGCTGGTCGAACCGCCGCCGCCGATCGAACTGAAGATCGACGCCAGCAACCAGGTCTCGTGGAACAACAGCCCGATCAGCACGCACGAACTGCAGCAGCGGATGGAACAGGAGGTCCAGCGTGACCCGACCAACCAGCCGGAACTGCGGATCGATGCAAGCCCGGATTCCGAGTACGACGTGATGGCCAAGGTTCTGGCCGCCGCGAAGAATGCTCAGATGAAGAAGATCGGCTTCGTGCAGCAGTAATACGCAGTACCGCAGCACAACAGTCATGACGCGACTGCAGACGCCCCTGGGGACAGGGGCGTCTTTTTTTGTGCTCGGGGTCAGAGCCCTTTCCTGCAGAAAGGGATCTGACCCCATCACCACGCACCCGCCCGCTATCATCGGCGCATGCTCGCCCTCTTCGATTCCCTGCGCGTCTGGCTCGATGGCATCGCCCATCTGGGCACGATCCTGGCCGTGGCCTACCTGCTCTACCTGCTGGCACTGGCCGGCTGGATCATGCTGCAGAAACGCGAACCGGTCGCCACGCTCAGCTGGATCCTGTCGCTGGCCCTGCTGCCCTACCTGGGCCTCTTCATCTACTACCTGCTGGGCCCGCAGAAGGTGAAACGGCAGCGCCTGCGCCGTGGCCGCGCGCGCTCGGGCATGGAGCACTACAGCGATGTCTGCCCGCCCGATGCCGGCTGCACCGAACTGGCCAAGGTGGCCCAGGCGACCACGGGCCTGGCGCCCAGCACCGCCACCGAAGTGACCTGGCTGGTGGATGGCGCAGCCACCTATGCCGCCCTGCTGCAGGCCATCGCCGAAGCGCGCGACCACGTGCACCTGGAGTACTACATCTTCAGCCCCGACCATGCCGGTACGGCGCTGCGCGATGCCCTGGTGGAACGTGCGCGGGCCGGCGTGCAGGTGCGCCTGCTGCTCGATGCGGTCGGCTCCTCGTCGTTGCCGCGGCGCTTCCTGCAGCCGCTGCTGGATGCCGGTGGCGAGGCCATCTGGTTCCATCCGCGGCAGCTGCTGAAACCCTTCAAACGGCCGTGGTTGAACCTGCGCACGCACCGCAAGCTGGTGCTGGTGGATGGACGCCTGGCCTTCACCGGTGGCATCAACATCACCGACGAAGAAGACGAGAGCCGCAACCCCAACGCGTACCGCGACCTGCACATGCGCATTGCCGGCCACGTGGTGCGCAGCCTGCAGCTGGTGTTCGTGGAAGACTGGCTGTACGCCAGCGGCCAGGAACCCTCGCGCTTCGACATCGCCCGCCTGTGGCCGGCCGACATGCCGCTGCGTGGCGATGGCAGCATCGATGCACAGGTGCTGGTGTCCGGCCCCGATTCGGGCTGGGAAACCATCCACCGACTGCATGTGGCGGCCATCCAGGAAGCGCGCGAGCGGGTCTGGCTGGTCACGCCCTACTTCGTGCCCGGCGAGGCCGCGCGGATGGCGTTGACCTCGGCCGCACTGGGCGGGCTGGACGTGCGCCTGCTGGTGCCGAAGATGAGCGATTCCTGGTTCGTCACCCAGGCCGCGCGCTCGTACTTCGACGAACTGCTGCATGCCGGGGTGAAGATCTACGAATACGGCCCGCGCATGCTGCACACCAAGGCTTTCATTGCCGACGATGATGTCTGCATCGTCGGCAGCGCCAACTTCGACCACCGCAGCTTCCGCCTGAATTTCGAACTGTCGATGATGATCAGCGACCGCGGCCGGGTGGCTGCGCTGGCCGAGCTGCTGCAGGCCGAATTCGATCGCTCGAGCCGTGTACAGGACCAGGCGGCCCGTTCGCTGTGGCTGCACCGCCTGCCCGAGGCGTTCGCGCGGCTGGCCTCGCCGCTGCTGTAACGCAGCGCTACACTGCCGCCTGACCTGCGGGAGATCGCACATGTACTGGCTGTACCTGCTGCTGGCGCTGGGCTGCTTCGCCTTCGCCCTGAAGACCCCGCACATGGGGCTGATGTCGCTGGCACTGCTGGCGGCGCTGGCCTTCCTGCTGGCCTGGGTGCGTGGCCGCTACGTGGCCCGCTTCGGCGATCTGCAGCGCGACCCGTCCACCCTGGTCGACGCCGAACAGGTGCGCCGGCTGCGCGAGCAGGCCCCTCAAGCGCAGGCGCCGCGCGAACCTCACGATCCCCCTTCCCCGACCCCGTAGTTCCGTTCCATGACCCAGCTCAGCGTCAACGTCAACAAGATCGCCGTCCTGCGCAACTCGCGCGGCGGTGCCGAACCGGACGTGGTGCGCGCCGCCCAGGCCTGCCTGGATGCCGGTGCGCATGGCATCACCGTGCACCCGCGCCCCGACCGCCGCCACATCACCGCCGAGGACGTCCTGGCGCTGTCCACGCTGACCCGCGCCCGCGGCGTCGAGTTCAACATTGAAGGCAACCCCTTCGCCCCGCCGCGCGAGGGTTACCCGGGGCTGCTGCCGCTGTGTGCGCAGACCCGGCCGGCCCAGGCCACCCTGGTGCCTGATGGCGATGGCCAGATCACCTCCGACCACGGCTTCGACTTCGAACGCGACGGCGAGCGCCTGCGCCCGTTGGTAGCCGAACTGAAAGCCATGGGCTGCCGGGTCAGCCTGTTCGTGGATGCCGGCAACCCCTTGCTGGAACAGGCCGCCGCGGTTGGTGCCGATCGCATCGAGCTGTACACCGGCCCATACGCCGAAGCCCACGCCGCCGGCGACGCGCGCGCCATGCTGGAGCTGTTCGCCAACGCCGCACGTCGCGCCCAGGCGGTCGGCCTGGGGGTGAATGCCGGCCATGACCTGTCGCAGGACAACCTGCGTGACTTCCTGGCGGCCGTGCCGCAGGTACTGGAAGTGTCCATTGGCCACGCACTGATCGGCGAGGCGCTGTACGACGGCCTGGACGCCACCGTGAAGGGCTATCTGGCCCTGCTGTAAGGCGCCGTCGCAGTTGTTGAGACCGCCGTGGCCCAGGCTTCTGGATTGCCACGGCGTTCGGCTGTGCCTGCCCCGTGGAACCTGTGGATAACCTTGGGGTCAACCTGCACCCGGATTCGACTGTACGCCTACAGCTACGTGAATTCCCGCCGCTTGCGCCACCTGTGGTTAGCAATAATACTAACGGCCCAGCAACGGCCGGAGGGCGACATGCAGCACCTGCCTCTCAAGGCCCACGCCGCCATCAAGGGTCGCGGCTCCACCTCGCATCTGGCCGGCCGCTTTGAAAGCACGGTCAGCGAGGCCATCGATGACGGCTGGGCGCCAGACGAAAGCGACGAATTCAGCGCGCCTCGCCTGCGCACCGAAGTGCGTGCGGAGACCGCGCGCAGCATCATCAGCCGCAACAATTCCCCCGATGTGGGTTTCAGCCAGTCGGTGAACCCCTATCGCGGCTGCGAGCACGGTTGCTCGTACTGTTTCGCGCGGCCCTCGCACGCCTATCTGAACCTGTCGCCGGGCCTGGACTTCGAAACCAAGCTGTTCGCCAAGACCAACGCGCCGCAGCTGCTGCGCAAGGAGCTGGCGAAACCGGGCTACGTGCCGCAGCCGATCGCGCTGGGTATCAACACCGATGCGTACCAGCCGATCGAACGCAAGTTGAAACTCACTCGCCAGCTGATCGAGGTGATGCTGGAAACGAAGCATCCGTTTTCGCTGATCACCAAGAACGCGCTGGTGGAGCGCGACATCGATCTGCTGGCACCGCTGGCAGCGGAAAACCTGGTCAGCGTGCATTTCTCGGTCACCTCGCTGGACCCGCACCTGTCCGCCAAGCTGGAACCGCGCGCATCGGCACCGCATGCGCGCCTGCGTGCGATGAAACGCCTGCACGAGGCCGGTATTCCGGTGGGCGTGATGGTGGCGCCGGTGATCCCGTGGATCAACGACAGCGAGCTGGAGGCCGTGCTGGAGGCCGCCCATGACGCCGGCGCCAGCACCGCCGGCTACGTGCTGCTGCGCCTGCCGCTGGAAGTGGCGCCGCTGTTCCGCGATTGGCTGGAAACCCACCACCCCGACCGCGCCGCGCATGTGATGAGCACCATCCAGCAATTGCGTGGTGGCAAGGATTACGACAGCCAGTTCGGCACGCGCATGCGCGGCCAGGGCGTGTATGCGGACCTGTTGAACAACCGGTTCAAGCTGGCGCGGAAGCGGCTGGGTTTCAATGCGCAGAACAGCCATTGGCCGAAGCTGGACTGCAGCAGGTTCGTGAAGCCGTTGCCGCCGCAGAAGGAATCGCCGCAGGGAACGTTGTTCTAGTAGAGTCGAGCTTGCTCGACTGAAGTTGAAAGCGGGCGAGGTAGAGTCGCGGGGGGGGGGGGGGGGGGGACAAAAAAAAAGCCAGACCAGGCGGAGCAC